>JAPKCP010000370.1 GCA_028822885.1 Yoonia sp.
GATATGCCGACCGAGATGCAAAGCCTTTTGCGCACCTATCCGCGTGACACTTGGGATGCGCATCCGGGCTTTCGGGAAAAGACCCAGCATTGGTTGGGTGCGCACCGGATGTTCCGACAGCTTAGCGCTACAGTGCGTAAAGACACGGAAAGCTATCTGAATGGTGACAAAGACGCACAAGATTATGCGGGCCGTCTGAGCTATCGTGGCAACGCGTTAGTTGGGAATCTGCACGGGCATCACGGTTGGGAAGATCATTCCTATTTTCCAGAATTGGCCGCAGCGGACCCTCGCTTTGATGCAGGCTTAGAGATTTTGGAAAAGGATCACGCGGACTTGGATATCGTTTTGGATCGTTTTACCCGCACGGCCAATCGAACCATTCAATTGGTCCAACTTGACGAAGCAGCTGCGCGTGACGAGGCTGGCAACTTACACGGGATCGCCCAAACGATTGAGGCGTTCTTAAAACGGCACCTAAGCGATGAAGAAGAACTGGCGGTGCCGATCATTCTGCACCATCGTTTGCGCGGATAAGCAGGAGAGTAATGTGACCAAAACATCCATCGAGGAAGCACAAACGGATGCCGCTGCACGCCGCGCCAAAGGCGAATTCGTGCGCGGCGTTAGCGGGTTCCGCTCTGTTTTGGGCGAAGACCCGGATTTCCCAGCGGAGCCAAATCGCTACCATCTTTTTGTCGCTCTCAATTGCCCATGGTGCCACCGCGTGACCTTGGCCCGCAATGTGTTGGGCCTACAGGACAGCATCACCATGGACGTGGCATTTCCCAGCCGCACGGGCCAAGACGATCCTGTTGCGCCGAACCGCTGGGAATTCAATCCAACGCGTATCGCGTCCCTGACGGGCGCGACGTTGCCTGAATGTACGGGGGAAACTGCGACTGGACAAAACCTGCGTCTCGCCAAGCAAATTTATGATTCTGAGGGGTCAGATGAGGCGTCGGTTCCCATTTTGTACGATAAGAAAACCAAACGCATTGTCACGAATGAAAGCGCTGAGATCATTCGTATGCTCAACGCACAAGCGCACGCGCTTGGCAGCACGATCGTTGATGATCAAAGGCACAACTTGTATCCAGCAGACACCGCGTTACGCCAAGAGATTGATGCGCTGAACGCACAAATCTACGTGGGCATTAACAACGGGGCGTATAAAGCTGGATTTTCCTCTGATCAGGCAATCTATGCGGCTGCGTTTACGGCGTACTTTGATACTCTTGGTAGGCTCGAAGCACTGCTTGCTTCGGATAACCGTCCGTTCCTAACGGGTGATACCTTCACTGAGGCTGACTTGCGCCTGTTCCCAACGCTTTATCGCCATGACCCGGTTTACTATGTGCGCATGAAGTTGAACGGCGCTCGCATTCTGGACTACCCACATCTGTGGCGGTGGCTTTGTCGTGTCTATGCATTGCCGGGTGTGGCTGAGAGCAACTCGCTTGTTCACTGTCGGCAGGGGTATTTTGGCAGGTCTTGGAATAATGTTGTGCCATTGGGGCCGTTTCATCCGATGGCGTATCCTGAGGCGTATTTGCATCCTGAACTTGCGCCATAAGGCACGACCAAGGAAGCCAGGGCAGGGCGTTGGTTTACCCGATCTGATAAGGTCACAAGCGCGAAAGCTGTCTAGTCACTGCCCAGCGGATATGGGAGGTTGACGGAAACACGTTATGTAACCTCACAGGAATCCTCATGTCCCAATCTACCTCCGAAAACCGCCGCATTGTTCTTGCTCAACGCCCGCAGGGATTACCTGATGCAGATACGCTCCGGCTCGAAGGTGCGGCGATGCCAGTTCCCAAAGACGGCGAAATGCTGTTGCGAACTAAGTTCTTATCGCTTGATCCTTATATGCGGGGGCGGATGAACGACGCGAAGTCCTATGCGGAGCCGGTCAAGATTGATGAAGTCATGACGGCGCAAGTTGTTGCCGAAGTCGTGACGTCAAATCTTGACGGCTACACAAAGGGCGACGTCGTGCTGGCGGGATCAGGCTGGCAGGATTACGCAGTCTCAGACGGGACGCAGGTCATTAACCTTGGGAAAGACCCGGCTAACCCATCGTGGGCGCTCGGAATTATGGGGATGCCGGGGTATACGGCTTATGCCGGGCTGCTGCTGATCGGTGATCCCAAACCGGGCGAAACCGTCGTTGTGGCTGCGGCGTCTGGCCCTGTTGGCGCGACGGTTGGTCAGATTGCGAAGATCAAAGGCTGCCGTGTTGTTGGCGTGGCAGGTGGCGCTGAGAAATGCGCGCATGTTGTTGAACATCTTGGATTTGATGCCTGCATTGATCACAAGGCTGATGACTTTGCCGCACAACTGAAAGCGGCCTGCCCAGATGGCATCGACGTGTATTTTGAAAACGTCGGCGGCAAGGTGCTATACGGCGTCCTGCCTTTGCTCAACGCATTTGCGCGCATGCCTGTTTGCGGCGTTGTGTCATGGTACAACTTGACGGGGTTGCCGGATGGGCCGGACATGGGGCCAGCAATCTTGGGAACGATCCTGCGGATGAAGGTGAAGGTCGAAGGGTTTATCATCTTCGACAGTTTTCCGATCAGCACCTACGCAGACTTCCGCCGCGATATGACGCAATGGATCGCTGAGGGCAAAGTGCAGTATAAAGAACAAGTGGTGGATGGTTTAGAAAACGCACCCTCCGCCCTGAACGATGTGTTGCTCGGGAAAAGCTTTGGCAAAGTCGTTGTGAAAGTGGATTAAGCGCCCTGCAGAGGTCTCGCTCTATTGGGAGACCTCTGCCGTTTGCTCGGGGAGACGGCTGTGCG
>JAPKCP010000074.1 GCA_028822885.1 Yoonia sp.
GCTCCAACCGTCAGTAGATGCCTGCCACATACAACGGCGGGCCATTCGCTTGCGGAAGGTGGCATCCTACCCCATATCCAAACGCATTGGACACGATGGGGACAAGCTCCCCTCATGCAGCGCTACCCGCCCGCGGCAGCAAGCCCGGCGCGGGTTTTAGCTGTAGATAGCAAACTATTAAGACCATGGAACAGGGTCCGTGCCGTCGCACGATCGCCACTGTTGAGGTAGGCATAGGCCCGCAGAATGGAAAGATCGCGGCGCAGTGTACCTTCCAGCACCTCCAACCCATTAAAGTAGATGATCGCTTGCATATAGTTTTCTTCCTGATACGAACGTACTCCGCGCTGATCGAGGATGGTCGTTTCGATCGTACTACGCTGATCTTGGGTGAGGTCTGTTGCCGCCGCGATCCGAGATGCGGCGTCGGTCATATTGCGTTTAAGCATGGACAACGCCATCCCATAGCGCGCATCGCGCGACACTGCGCCACTGAGACCGCCAGCAGCTGCGGTGAAAAGCGCGAGCGCCTCGAGCGGTCGGTCCAGATTATAGACACACCACGCCCGCTCATAGGCAACGTCAAGAGAGCGAGGACTAACCGACCGTGCCGTGCAAGTTCGAAAATCACCAGCCTGCGCTGATGCCCGCACCTGTCCCAGGCGTCCATCGCCACTACGTCGCAGTGCGGCCAGCGGGCTGACCGCAGAGGTGCCGGGGACGACGGCGGCAGTCGGCGTCCGAGCATGCAGGTGCTGTACGGGTGGCTGCGGTGTGGCCACCACTGGTGGTGCAGAAGACGGGGCCGCAACGTTGCGCCCCGCCAGCAGGCGAACGAGCAATGTGTTCAGGGTCGTTCTCGATGTTGGGATCCGTTGCTGCGCCGTCGCGATCAGCGTGCGCAGCTCGTCTTCGGTGGCCACAGAACTTGCTTTTTCGATAGTCGCCACCACATCAGAGATTGACGAGCAGGCACCCACAATCTGGCGGTAGGCGGCCAGAGCCGCGGCCCGGTTGCCTGTCTGCTCTTGAAGCTCTGCTAATCGCCAAGCGGTGTTGATCCGATCACAGCTAGACAAGGTGGGTTCATCCAGCATGATCCTTAGTGCCGCGTCCGGGTCCCGCGCGGTGACCGCTGCATCAAAATTTGCCTGTGCGTCTGCTGTGGCGAGAAGCAAGAGCATCTCTGCAGGCGGCACCCAGTCGGGAAAAGCCGCGCGGGTCGCGGTCAGTTCGCGCCGCGCATCTACAATATCATCGCTTGCGATCAATGCATAGATGTTGTCGATTGCTGTCGAGGGTATCGTGAGTGCCGTTACCTCAAGCGCAGCCAGATCGTCGGGGGGGGTCCAGTCGGGAAACACAATACTAAGACGCCGCAGTTCAGCAGAGATGGCAGCCGTCTCGTCCTGTGCAACATAATAGCGCAAGGCACGTAGATCCTGAGCACTTGGAATCTCCTGTGCCACGGCGGTGCTCGCAGCAACGAACAGACATGCGCCCGCGATAATGCGACAATAAAACAGAACTTTAAAATTTTTCATAATGGGACACATCTGGGTAAGGTTTCGATCTGTGCCAGCAGCGTCATGAACTGAAGCGTGGCTGGATAATAAGGCTGGCTGGGGTCGAACGAAGGCACGAAAGATCCCTCATCTGCTGTTGCAGCACACCTGACAAGACCCGAGATTGCCGAATACCCGGGATCGGCGCTTACCTCGAGTACGCGACCGGTCACGCGGTCCATTACTGTAGGCGTACCACCCGCGACGGTTCCTGCTTCACTATAGGCACGGGCCTGTTGTGCGACGGCCGGATGCTGCGGCACCCCCGACCAGATCAGAAACAAAGCCGCGCGCAGGGCTTCGTAGCCGTTGGCGTCCGACATGCCGGCGACCGGTGCGTTACCCTCTGCGCGCAGTTCGATCCAGTCGGGCACCAGTCCGCGCGCGGCCAGATCAGCCAGTATCGATTTACCGTCGCGCGCCGCGATCCGCAACCGATCCGTCCCCGTCGCATCCGCGACATCCTCCATCGCGCGGGGCATGAGATAGGAAGGATTCCAAATAAGCCCAGTGTCGCGCTGAAACCCTGCAGCGGCGGGCGTCAAAACAAGGCGCCCACTGCCATCCGGATGGCTTTGAATGCAGGTGTCACTCAGGTCTCGTGCTATCGCCGTGGCGCGCTCGGTCAGCGCTGGCCGATCGAGCGTCTTTGCAGCGCGGATCAGTGCCCAAGCGTAAAACAGATCACCGTCGCTGGCGTTGTTGCGGTCAGGCACTGTTGGGGTCGCACGCGGCAGCCAGCGCCAAGCTAGCAGATTGTCCTGTCTGATGCGCAGATGCCGGATGGTCCAATCGTCGATGGCGTCAAACGCTGCAGCGTCCTGCATCGTTGCGGCCAGCAGCAGACCGTAGCCCTGACTTTCTGAATGGCTGGCACCGTCCTGCAAAAAATCCACTACGCGCCCGTCCGGTTCCATGTAGGCAGCTTTCCACGCCTCCCAGATGTCGGTAAGCGGGTGAGGCAGATCGGAAGTTTGACCAAAGGCTGGGCCAGCCTGGGCAAGACCCATCACGGCCATCGCGGCCAGAATGATATCGCGGCGTTTCATCTTTTAGGGGTTCCTCGTGTGCTGACAACGTAACTCAGCCCCAAAAGAACCGAAAGAGACATGAAACTGGCCAGTAGTCCTACAAACCAGACCGGCGACCATGATGCATAATTGCCTGCAACAGCGCGAGCATTGGCCAATGTCAGCGGTTCGTTCAAACTGGGTGCGTCCGTATTGGGGTGCCAGCTTTGCCAGACGCCGTCAGCCGTCAGCAAGGCGGCCCGACCGTCAGGACCAGAAGGATCCAGCCGACCAGCTGCCAGTGCGCTCGCCACCTCGCCCGCATCCGCAGAGGCGCCGACGATCAGCCATAGATCCAGCGGGGCGTTGGGATCGGGCATCAGCAACAACGCCTGTCCATGTCGACCTGCAATCCAGTCCGCAAGTGGCGGATCACCGGGCCAGGCCAGTGCGCGCGCCCTCTGCCATATGACAGCGATCCCACCGCCATAACGCTCCGTTCGCTGCGGCAGCTGTGTGAACCGGTCTTCTGCCGCTGCTCCATCCCAAGCTTGCTCTGTCAGCTCTGCCATTTGCGGGGTCAGCACACGTTCAAGTATGGATCGGTTTATAGACATCATGTCCAGCGGCACCTGATCGATCCTTTCAAAGGTTCTAATAGTCAGGCGTGCCATCTCTGCCGCAGGCCGTTCACCGCCTAGGGCAACGAGATGGACTGCCATCATTGTCAAGATTTCCTCGGCGCGGGAGTTGCCGGCCAGATTTGCGACCAATGCCACGGAATCCGGTGTAAGCCGTTGCACACCCTGCGACAGACGGGAAAGCTGCATCCGAGGTGAGGTTGGCACGTTCACCAACGTATTTTCCGAAACCTCAAGTATTGGGTCGTCGATCTTCGGACAGATCATGTCGGTGGGGTTGCCGGGAATAAACACCTCGAAACTGATCATGTTATAGCCCGGTTTCAAAAGCCGAGCCCAAAACCCGACGGCCAGTTCCGGCAGCGCAAGACCACCCTTGCCATAAAGTGGTAAAAGGCGGACCGTCGTGTCATTCACTTTGATCATAAACAGCGATCCTTCGGGAAGATTATCGGCGTATCTGTATTCCAAATCGATCTGGGCACGCTGTGACGTCAGCACAAGCCAGTCATCCGGCAGGCGAAATGGCACATCAACGCGCCGGTGGCGACTTCGAATCTCGATACCGTTCGCGTGTAAAGTCTCTAAGGTCGCACCTTGCCCGGGGATCAGGTCAGGTGGCCCCGCAATTGCGGCAGGCAGGGGCAACAGGCCGTCATGCATATCCAAAGTTGTATCTGTGCCAAGTACAAGGACCAAAGAACCTTGTGGGCTTTGCCGGACTTCGGGCAGCGCCACTTCGCCGGAAAGGTCAGAAAACTCGATCACGGCAATTCGAGCCAGTGCCTCGGATGTGCCCGTCTGTGATGTGACCGCATAGGGGCTTTGCACCGCCAGACGCGCTTGACCATCGGACCCCAGAGCTGAAACCCGTCGCTCAAGATCGCGCATAAAGCTGGCCGCAGGCGCGACCTTCGCAATCAAGGGCAGAGTGCCGTAAGCCGCAATTTGCGCAGCCGCGGCGCGGCGAAAGTCGTCTATGTTAAGCTCGCTGTTACCGAGCGGGACTTCAACCCCGCTACGCGCAAGATCGATGTCCGTCCAGATCGCAAAGCTCGCTTCTGGCCCACAAAAGATGCGGTGGCTTTGCTCGACGCGAATTACGATCCGGTTAAGGCCCGGTGTAAGTGCATCCGCGGGAAGCGTCACGTTCTGGAAATCAGCGGGAGCATCAGGTTGCCACGCTCCAATTTCTACGCCTTCCCGAAACACCGTGATGAGTGAAGTCTCAGCCAAAACATTAATGCTGTTGCGATAAGTAATAATCAAATCACCCACTGTGCCGTCCGGCGGGACGTCGAGATCGAACGCAATCTTGTCATACTCCCCAGTCAGCCGTTGTGTCCCACTCCCCATGGCGCTGATCGCTAAAAAGGATCGGGTTTTTTCTGTATTATCCTCCTCTGCCGCTATTGGCGCCGCATCAGTTCGGACAAAGCTCGGCAAGGAGGCCGGCGCTATCAGAGGGACCACGGCGAGCGGTGTCTGAAGCGGATTACCGTTAGAGGGCGCAAGCCCTGGTCCACTCAACAATGGAGAAAGGTCAATCTGGCCATCAGCCGCGCCGATCTGCACGAGAGATAACGACGATGCGCAAGACAGAATGACGGCTAAGACAATGTATCTCATGATGCACCCGAAAGCTGTGAGGCTTGGGCAGTGTCTGCCTTGGCGTTGCCCCCATAATCGCGAACGGCACCATTGTGAACGGCATCCTCCCAATTTTCGGCATCAAGGATTTCGCGCTTCTCAGGGTCGACACCGAAGGCAAGAAGATGTGCCGGTTTTGAATTAACGGATTCACGTGATAACGCAGCCGCTCGACGTCTGGGCTCACTCATCAGACTGAACAGCAGTTTTGGCGTGCCACTGACGAAAAGCCAAACTACATAACCAAGGCCCGCGAGCAACCCCTTGGGTCTGCAGGTCGCATTCCGAATTTGCTGCCAGTTTTCGCTGTCGCCAAAAATCAGATAGGCGACCGTTTCGCGTGATGCCACTGGTTGATCGGGTTCGAACAAAATACCCAGAATTTGGCCTTTGGGCATCTGCTGGATCGAACGCACAGTGCCCACGACCCGTGATTCTAGGTGGGGGCTCTCATCCAGCCTTGGCCGCAGTGCGATCTGACTGTGCAGCAGCGACTCGACGGTCTTACCACCCGGCAGCCCCTGCCCCGTCTCCAAAAGAAGGCGTGCACCACTGGTCGAGGTATTTACGATGCGAATGTTAGAAAACTCATCGCGGTTTCCCGGGACCCATATTCGACCAGGCACGTCCATCTCGACCCGCGGCGCGGCGCGGCGCTGCTGTTTCTCAGCCACGGCGCGGTACGCGATACTGACCAAGATGAAATTGAACACGGCCCAGCCTCCGACAACTGTCAGCACTCCATGGTCACCTGGGAAAGCATACCAGCGGATGGACAGGGCCACTAGGCCCATCAGCATCGTGAGGAATAACAGCGTCAGTGGCCAGTGGACAGGCGAAATAAAATCATGGTCCAGCGTCTCATCCTTGGCAGTTACGTTGAATTTGGCACCGCGGGGACTCCACACGGTCCGCAAAATTGCACTGGCAAGATAAGGGGCTTGAGCAACCTCGTAGATTTCTGAGATGAGAGGCCAGCGGAACCGAGCGTAGAGGGCATTCTGAACCATAAACGAAACCGCCAGATAGCCAAGCATATAGGCCAGCACCTCTTCCAAGGTGGCAACTAAAATCTCTACCCCGAAGAACAGGTAGACCAGCGGCACACAGAGATAGACCAGCCTAACCAGTGGGAAGAGCCAGAAGCTCATTGAGTTGATGTAGCAGATGCGCTGCGGCAAGCTCAGACCACTGCGAAACAGCGGATTTTTCAAAAGGAGCATCTGCATCATCCCCGTAGCCCAGCGGCCTCGCTGCTGAATAAAGGATGAAAAAGTTTCAGGCTGCAGGCCCGCTATCATCGCACGATCGATAAAAAGGCTCTTCCATCCGGAAGCGTGAATCTCAAGGGCGGTCTCGGCGTCCTCAGTGATCGTCTCGCCTGCAAATCCACCAATCGAATCTAGCGCCTTACGCCGCAATACTGCCGCAGAGCCGCAGAAAAACGCCCCACCCCAGCGATCAAGGCCCCGGTGGATCAAACTGTAGAACATCTCGTTCTCCGGCGGGCATGCCTCACTCAGCTCTAGGTTTCGCTGGATCGGGTCATTGTTGATGAAAAAATGCGGCGTTTGGACAAGGAATAACTTTGGATCTTCGACAAAGTGGGTGACCGTGCGGGCCAGAAAATCTCGCGACGGCACGTGGTCGGCATCAAATACAACTACGAGGTCACCTGTCAGGCTTTCTAGCGCCGCAGACATGTTCCCAGCCTTTGCATTCACGTTCAAGGCGCGCGTCGTGTATCTGACGTCTAGTTCCTTGCACAGTGCCTGCAATTCGGACCTACGTGAGATGGCTGCTTCTGCAAGGACGGGGTCTGCGTCATTGCAGCGCTGATCTGTGCCCCCGTCATCGCACAGCGTCACAGTCCTTTTTTCAGCCGGGTAGATTATGTTTTTGGCAGCCGCCAGCGTTACACTGAGCATCTCAGTGGGTTCGTTGTAGGAGGGCACCAGAATGTCGACCATGGGCAATTCAGTGGGGGCCACCGTGGGCGGAAGCTGCCTACGGGTTGGATCGGCTCCAATGAAGGCATTGAGAAAGAACACCATGATTGAATAACTTTCGATCACGATCAGCGTCAGACCAACGATGAAGGACAGCGTCAGACCCGGATCCGGCAGTGTTACAAGCAGCCGCCAGAAGTAATAGCGCAGTACGATGATGCTTGCCGTAGCAAGCAGGAAAAAGCGTGGAACAATACTGCGTGCGTAGGGTTTAAGAATCGCTACGGCAACAACTGCGACAATGCTCAGAAACGCCTGTCCACCGGTGGAGATCGGAACACTTACCATAGCCGCAATGATGACGACCAAGACTAGCCACAAGATTAGTTGTGGCACAGCAAATGAGGAGAAAGGGCGGTTCATTGTGGGGCACCTGTGTTCGTGTTGGAAAGGGCTTTGCGATACGTCATTCGGGTGGCGGCGCTGCCAGAGGCGACAACATCCGATAACCACTGACCTTATGTCGGGTCTCTGTCGTGGCGGAGGGGCCAATCCGGAGGTCCTCTATCGGGGCCAGCGCTTCGGCTATGGATCCCTGCACGCAGTTACGTAGCATTACTTCAAGAACATTCGTTCCGCTTGGCAGGACCTGTGTTGCACCCGAGATGCGCCGAAAGGCAAGGACACAGTTAGTGGAACTCCCACTGCGCCATTCAAGGTAGAAATAAGTCCCTAAACTATCGGTGCCCTGGCGCAGGTTCGTGTCCGAGATGTCCGAAAAGGGGATAGGCACGCCCTCCGTCCGCGACAGGAAACTTTGAAGACCAAACCGGCCTGGATTACGCCCGTCGGGCACCCGGGCGCGCAACCACAGAAAGTTGTCACCATTGATCGTCGTATCGTTGACAAGACCCATGATTTGTTCAGACTCAGTCCCCAGATTGCGGGTGATATTGATAATAGCATCCTGCGGTTCAGTCCATGACTGGTCTAAACTTTGCACGATGAATTGTCGCGACATTTGAAGCTTGTCCAGACTCAGCGTCTGGACAAACGGCGATGCGGTACAAGCGGCAAGTGCCATGATGGCGGGAAACTTAACGAGCCGGATCAGACGGCACCTGCTGCTAAAAGCTGCGGTCATCATCTTACTCCCACTAATGAAACGACTGTGCGATTAATCGATTGTGCTATGGTTAAACTGTCCAGTGGTCCGACTGTGCGGTTCCTTCCAGTTTTCTTGGCATGATAAAGCCTTTTGTCGACAATATCGAATAAATTGGCCATGTTGTTCCCATCCTCGGGCCAGCCCCCGATCCCTGCTGAAAACGTCAACGGCATATCTGCCGGCAGCAATATCTTGCCCGCCTCAGCCACGGACTGCTGCAGTTTGGTGATCCGCGCATGAAGCACTTTGATATCTATGCTCGCCGACAGGATTAAGAACTCCTCGCCTCCGACCCGAAAGACCTTGTCGTCGGTCCGGAAGGCTGCCCGCAGGCATGTGCCCACCTCGGTCAGGACCTTGTCACCCACAGCGTGCCCCAGCCGGTCGTTGATCGCCTTGAAGTAGTCGATATCGATTATCACCACAAAAATCGGCGCAGCGTGCGAGGCGGTCATGGCATCAAAGGCCACCGGAAGACTCCTACGGTTGAGCAGTCCAGTCAAAACATCTTTCATTACCTCATCAGAAATCTGGCGGTTCTGCTGGAGTGCTGCGTCAAGACGAAAATCGGTGATACGCAAGGCGCTCGACAGGGCATGCTGCGCTTCTATGCGGGAGGTGACCTCGAAGAAAACAAGGGTAAATCCGGTGACCTGCTTATGTATGCCAAACACCGGCTTAAGGGTCACCTCGAAATCCTTGATCCCAATCGCCGTTTCAACGGCATGTACGTGCGGTGTGTCAAAAATCGTCTGCGTCATCAGATCGGACAGAGCCGGCACGTCTCGAACCGTCAGATTCTGCGTGAACGTGAACGACAGCACCTTTTGTGCAGACGAGTTCGCTGCGATGATCTGGCCCTGGCGGGTCACGACGACGACCGCATTGTCCAAATTGTCGAAAATCATGTCGTTGGCGATAGACGACACCTGAAATAAGTTAGTGAGCGAGGCGAGCCAAGAGACCGTCAGCAGCAGGAACGAAAAGGCGAAGGGTGTGGGATCGAAGCCTGCGATATTTACGCCCAATGTGATGTAGCTAAAATTGGTGAGCATCGGCACCGTCGTCATTAAAAACAGAATGACGAACATAAACCGCGTGCGCCCTGCGCTGCGCATGATAGCGACGCCTAGCATAATAACACTCGCGACAATGAAAACGTAAAGCAGGGCAGCGGCGACATAGAACAGAACTTCACGGTCATAAACAACGGGCGACCCAGAGATCCCGTTTGCTGGTCCTGTATCCGGACCATAAAAAAGTCCATGCCATGGTGTGGAGATCGAGGCGGTCATACTCAGTGTCAGGACGACGACAAGCAGAACCCACTGCCAAGGCAAAACCCTATCACTTTCGTTTCGGATAAAGCGGTAAATGAACAGGAACCAGCTGACCGACAACAGACCTATTCCGGGCCACGCGAACATGCTCCAGAACACCTTACAGCCTGTCGTCGCGCTAAAAAGTTCCATCAATGCGGCGAAAAGCCAGACGAGCAGTGCCAAGTTGGCAGTCACAAAGAAGTTCTTGCCCAAAAAAGACTGCTGCCGGATGACCCACAACGCTATGCCAAGAAAAGCTGCAAAGAGAATGAGGATGAAATAATTTGCCCCCCCCGCGGCATCCAGGCGCGTGCACTCTGCAAAGGTCACGGGCGTCAACATGAAACCAGCCCGCCAACCCAGACTGGCGCTTTTATGCAAAGAAAACGCTCAAGAAGCGAGACACTAGGCATTCTCAGCTCTTCCGCTCGATCATTGACTGCATCAGGGCGCGGGCTCGTGGTCCGAATTCTGGATGCTCCATCGCGCTGGCCATAGTGCATTCAAGAAAACCCATCTTCGAGCCGCAGTCATAGCGCCGCCCGTGGAACCGGTAGGCGTCCAGTCCTAGCTCATCGATTAGGCCACTCAGAGCATCGGTGAGTTGTATTTCATTACCAGCACCGGGTTTCTGTTTGCGCAGCATGCCCATGATACGACCATCTAGAATATAGCGGCCAACGATTGCCTGATTGCTTGGGGCGTCCTGCGGGCGTGGCTTTTCGATCACCCCGCGCACAGCACCTACGGACCCTGCATGAGGCAGGTCCGCGTCCACTATTCCGTAGCTCTGGACCATTTGCTCCGCCACCGATTCGACCGCGACAAGGCTACGCCCGTTGTTGTCGAAGATGTCGATCATCTGCTTGAGCACGGGTGACTGTGCGCGCATAAGGTCGTCTGCCAGCAAGACGGCAAAAGGCTCATCTTCGTCGATGACGGGTGCAGCACAAGCCACGGCATGCCCCAGCCCAAGCGCCTCGGCCTGACGAAAGTAGACGCAACTCACATTACTGGGGATAATCGAATTAAGATGATCAGCCATCTCGTCTTGGCCTTTGGAGCGCAACAACATGTCCAATTCGGGATTAGAATCGAAGTGATCAGCAATGGATCGCTTCGTACGCCCGATGACAAATATCAGATGGGTGATCCCAGAGGCGATAGCTTCTTCAACGGCAAACTGGATGATGGGCTTGTCGATGACAGTCAGCATTTCTTTGGGCTGTGCCTTGGTCGCTGGGAGAAAGCGTGTTCCCAGACCTGCAACTGGAAAAACAGCTTTTCGTATAGGTCGCCTCATGCGACATTCCCTGAGGATACAAATGAAAATTCAGTTAACTGGCTGACGACTCGCGCACCGTTTTGGCCGATCATGTCAAAAACAATACCGCCTACCTTCGTTACACCTGAAGGCACTGCGCCACCACTAGTTGGTGAGTTAAGCTTAAAGCTTGTCATTATAAATTTCCAATACTGTTAGTTTTCTAAAAGTATTCTGGCAATTATTAAAAGAGTATAGAATTACAATTTTTGTAACCAATCAGGTTTAAAAATTTCCCCATAAATATTAATATGAAAAAATATTTCAAAATGAATACCAAAATATCCAACGTCGATATAATCAAAATTACACATTAACTTCTTAACTTAGATACAAGTATCCATCAATAATTTTGACCTGAGACATTTTATTATTACATAATCTTAATGAATTAACTCCCTTATCTACGTGATAATATTAATGGATTACTGTAAGATTTGCCAATTATTATATAATAACATGCCAAATTTCACTTACATCAATAAAAACTACCTAGATTTTACTATATTCAAAGATTAACCTACGGTATTTGTGTAACAAACTTAAGTCACAATAAACCGTTTGGCGAAATACGAAAATTCATTCAGACGTACTTTTACAACAACTCAGATGTCACATTACTTTAGGATGAATCCAACGGCGCAAAAGGATATAAATTATATCCTTTTGGGTAGGTAGGGAGTAAAATGGGTGGTAAAAGGCATAAATACTCAACATTGCATCCATAGTGGAAACAGTCAGAATTATTCATAATCACAATTCAATAATTTTGAGCAACGTTGAGATAGTAGGAGCCAATATGTGGTAGGTAATGTTAAGGATGCAAACATTGCTTCCCTTGCTCCCACGCCGAGTTTGTTAAAGTTGTGTCTGAATCGCAGGTGTGTTCCAAATTGAAATGGTTGTAACCTGATAAATAAGTGGCGTGAATTTATGTACATTTTGAACGGACATACTATGTAATCTATCAGGCTTTGTTGCGCAAATCCGCGGAAGGAATTCATGTTTTGAATTCCGGGTGGTAGCGGTTGTTTATAAGCAACTGGACCTCTACAACTTACAATACCAAGAACTGGTCAGTTTAAAACGAAGCCCTGAAGTGGTCCGTCCCGGTTGAGTGCAGGATGACACACTAGCAACTGTATGGGGTCGAATCCGGTAGGGGGCGAAATCGTATCATAAGCACCTGCAGTCACTTTCAGCGCCATCTAGG
>JAPKCP010000371.1 GCA_028822885.1 Yoonia sp.
CCTTTGTTAGCCAAATCACGCAACGCCTTGCGCAAAGTTCCAACTGAAATCCCAAGCTCTACTGCCATGTCCCGTTCGGGCGGCAGTCGCGCCCCATCAGCCAAATGGTCAGCCGCAATTTCTCGGATCAGCATTTCGCTGACCTGAATGTATTTCGGTAATGATGAAGCGTCAGCCATAACGGTCACCCCCATCGGTCCGCCTTGTGAATTGATCTACCATTGATGCACATATTTCGACGTGCTAGGCAAGGGACAACAACAGAGTGGGAAAGTGGAATCAATGACCGTCGTACCTATCACCAGTCCAGATCTCGATGCCGCTGAGGTTTCTTGGTTTTCAGCATTATGTTCAGATGATTATCAGTTTCTTGGGATGCCAGATGATGACTTACGCTCGTCATGGGAGCATTGCCGCGACATTGCCCTGACAGCTGAAACGCAAGGCTTTCGCAATATCCTTGCGCCATCGTCCTTCCAAGTTGGCCAAGACACGATGTCCTTTGTCGCGGGCATGGCCCCGCTCACCGAGAAGATCAATTTCCTTACCGCAATCCGCTGTGGTGAGATGCAACCGATTATGCTGGCCCGCACGATTGCCACCCTAGATCACATGCTCAAAGGGCGGCTTACGCTGAACGTGATCAGTTCTGACTTCCCCGGCGAAGTCGCACCTTCACCCTACCGCTACAAACGGTCCCACGAGGTCGTGCAGATTCTACGTCAGGCTTGGACACAGGACGAAATCACCCTCGATGGTGAGGTCTATCAGTTCGACAAAGTCCCGACAGGTCCCGCGAAACCGTACCAGCAAAACGGCGGCCCATTGCTGTATTTTGGCGGATATTCCCCAGCAGCACTAGAGCTTTGCGGCGCGCAATGCGACGTCTACCTGATGTGGCCAGAAACGCAGGACGTGCTCGCACAACGTATGAAAGACGCGCACGCACGCGCCGAGGCACACAATCGCACACTAGACTACGGCCTGCGGGTTCACATGATCGTACGGGACAGCGAAGCTGAAGCCAAAGAATACGCAGACTACATCGCTTCAAAGCTCGACGATGAATATGGTACTCTGATCCGGGATCGGGCGCACGATTCTATCTCTCTTGGCGTCGCCCACCAATCCCGTGCACGCGAACTCGCAGACAAATTCGGCTATACTGAACCGGGTCTTTGGACTGGCGTAGGTCGCGCGCGATCTGGGTGTGGTGCAGCCCTTGTCGGCTCTACCGATCAAATCCTATCTAAGATCGAATCCTACCAAAAAATGGGTATTCGGTCCTTCATCTTTTCTGGTTATCCGCATATCGCAGAAGCTGAGCACTTTGGCAGCCGCGTCATGCCACATCTGAAAACCTGTTCTTTGCCACATGCTTACGGGCGTGTGCCATCTGAAACTCCAGCAACGCCACTTGGCACAGGACCCCGCACATGAACCGCGTCAACATTACCAAAGACCTTTCCTTTAGCCGTATCGTCTACGGCATGTGGCGGCTCGCAGAAGCGGAAGACACCAGCCCGGCCCACGTCCAAGAAAAGATCGAAGCCTGCATCGCGCAGGGCATCACGACCATGGACCAAGCTGACATCTACGGCGGCTATGCAGCTGAAGAGGTCATGGGAAATGCGTTGAAAGCAGCCCCACACCTCAAGGACCAAATCGAAATCGTCACAAAATGCGATATCGTAGCCCCAGTAGGTCGCTACGAAGGCGTATCTGGCAAGTTCTACGACACATCGGCAAAACACATCACAGCCTCGGCTGAACATTCCCTTCGCCTGATGAACGTGGATAAGATCGACACACTGCTGATCCACCGCCCTGATCCATTCATGGACCATCATGAAACTGGCGCAGCCCTTGATGCGCTTGTGGCCTCGGGCAAGGTTGCCACGATTGGCGTGTCCAATTTCAAACTGCACGACTGGACGCTGCTGCAATCAGCGATGAAGACGCCGCTGATTACTAACCAGATCGAACTCAGCCTCACCGCCAACGAAGGCTTTACCAATGGCGACGTCGCCTACCTACAAGAACGTAACGTACCGATCATGGCGTGGTCGCCGCTCGGCGGTGGGTCGTTGCTGACATCCAACAGTGCGACACGCGACGCATTGACAGCCATCGGAAATGATTCCGGCGTGGACGCAAGTGCGGTTGCAGTTGCTTGGCTTCTAGCGCACCCTGCACATATCATGCCGGTAATGGGAACCAATAACCTGACCCGGATCAAAGCGTTATCGGATGCCTTTAAGGTCGATATGACCCGCGAGCTTTGGTATCAGCTTTACACCGCAGCACTTGGTAATGAGGTTCCTTAAGATGGACGCAGGCACAATAGCAACTTTCGACCCAAGCAGCTCACCAGATAGTTTTCGGGGTGCCCTTGGGGCTTTCGTCACAGGTGTAACCGTTATCACAACTGACAGCCCAGAAGGGCCAGTCGCGATTGTGGCCAACAGCTTTGCCAGCGTTTCGCTTGATCCGCCTTTGGTATTATGGTCACCCGCCAAGGCATCAAAACGGTTTGAGCATTTCGCAGGCTCGCGCCGCTTTGCAGTTCATATCCTCGCGGCTAATCAACGCGACATCTGTGCAGCGATCATCAAATCAAAAACAGCGATTGCTGACATTCCAATGCACCCGTCCCATTGCGGTATGCCAATCATCGAAGGCGCTTTGGCAACATTTGAATGCAGTCTTGAAACCACACACGACGCAGGCGATCACGTGATCGTCGTGGGCCGCGTGACCAAAGCCCACCACCAAGGCGGCGATCCACTTGTCTTTCATGG
>JAPKCP010000372.1 GCA_028822885.1 Yoonia sp.
ACTCACTCCTGCCGCTCCAACGTCCAACCTGTGTCTTTCAACAACTCAATCACCCCGAATTTCCCCGGCAAATGGGCCGCCCCGACTGCGATGATAATGTTGTCATGCTTGGTCGCAGCCTCTTCGATGATCGGTATCCAGTTACGGTTGCGCGTGTCCAAAAGCATTTCCTGCGTTTCCGCCATTTGCGCTGCGGCGTCTTCGACGGTCATCCCAGTGAGTTCACGGGCGGCTACTTGTGAAACCTCCCAGACCCGGGCGATTTGTTCTGAGAAATACGCGTCGAGCATGGCGACGAACAACGCTTGTTGATCCGCAGCGTCGATAAGGCCAAGGCGGAGCAGGTCAATTTGTTCCTCTTGTGTCCCGTCCGTCATGATGTCGATCAACGTTTCCCAGCCTTCGAGGGCTTGCAGCGACACGCCTGCAGCCTCGGCATCGGCGATCAACATATGATCAAGACCACGCATACCTTGGGCGATTTCTGCCATTGCACATGCAGGGATGCCAAGCGTCAACGATAAATACCAAGGTTGGAATTTGGCCACAAAGAACGACGGCAAGCCGCGATCGTTCGCGGCTTTTACGACCTTTTCCCAAACATCGGGTGATAATAAGTCCGGCAGGGTTGGCCCTTTGTTGATCAGATAGAGGTCTGGGTTGTTGATAAAGGCCTCTTGCATCGCGGTTTCTTCAGTGGCGGTGGCTTCGACCATCATGATGTCAGCGTCTTTGAACGCGGGCAGGACGCGTGCCCGCACAGCGTCAAGGCGGTGGTCATAGACATGCACCGTGCCTACGATTGTTAAGACCGTGTCGCCTTTGGATGCGGTCCAGATCAGCCCGGTCGCATTTGGGGTCGCATCAACAGCGGTGGCTATTTCGGCCTGAAGTGGGGCGGAAAGCTGTGAGAGATAGCTTTCCCCAGAACACAGCGCAAAAGCGGGGAGGGCGGTTAAGGTCGCAAGGGCGGTCAGGGCTGCACGTAACATTGGCGTCCTCTTTTGGTTTTTTACACTATAAGTCTGGGCATGTATCAGCGTGGCCTAAGGTAATGATTTGTTCATACTTTGACGATCTATACGAATGGCGGCAGTGCGGCGAAAGAATCTGTTGCTGCATGTTGACACATCATGACCTTCTCCCTACGTACTGTTTGTTGGCACTCACCTCGTGTGAGTGATAACACCAAGTTTAACGCGAACAAGGAGAGTTCGGAGATGGCATTTACACCACTGCATGACCGCGTGTTGGTTCGTCGTATCGAAGGCGACGACAAAACTAAAGGCGGCCTGATCATTCCAGACGCTGCAAAAGAAAAGCCTGCTGAAGGCGAGATCATTTCTTGCGGCGCTGGCGCACGCAAAGACAGCGGCGAGCTGATCGCAATGGACGTTAAGGCCGGCGACACAGTTCTGTTCGGCAAATGGTCCGGCACAGAAGTTAAGATCGACGGCGAAGACCTGTTGATCATGAAAGAAAGCGACATCCTCGGCGTTATTGGCTGAATGGATTGGCACCTCTAGGGGTGTTATCGCTTTTTTAACGAAACTAGAATTTAAGGAGCTAATCAATGGCTGCTAAAGACGTAAAATTCGGTACCGATGCGCGCAATCGCATGCTCAAGGGTGTAAACACTCTTGCTGACGCCGTAAAAGTGACTCTCGGTCCCAAAGGCCGTAACGTTGTTCTGGACAAGTCGTTCGGCGCACCGCGCATCACCAAAGATGGTGTATCTGTTGCCAAAGAGATCGAACTTGAAGACAAGTTCGAGAACATGGGCGCACAGATGGTTAAGGAAGTTGCTTCCCGTACCAATGATGAGGCCGGTGACGGTACAACAACAGCCACAGTTCTGGCCGCTGCGATTATTCGCGAAGGCATGAAGTCTGTTGCTGCTGGTATGAACCCAATGGATCTGAAGCGCGGCATCGACTTGGCGACTATTAAAGTTGTTGAAGCGATCAAAGCGGCTGCACGTCCAGTGTCCGATTCAGACGAAGTTGCTCAGGTTGGTACAATCTCTGCAAACGGCGAAGCTGAAATCGGTCGTCAGATCGCAGACGCAATGCAGCGTGTTGGCAACGAAGGCGTCATCACTGTTGAAGAGAACAAAGGTCTGGAAACAGAAACCGATGTTGTTGAAGGCATGCAGTTCGACCGCGGCTACCTGTCCCCATACTTCACCACTAACCAGGAGAAGATGACAGTTGAGCTCGAAGATGCAATCATCTTGCTGCACGAGAAGAAGCTTTCTTCCCTCCAGCCAATGGTTCCACTGCTCGAAGCTGTGATCCAATCCGGTAAGCCACTTTTGATCATCGCAGAAGATATCGAAGGCGAAGCGCTTGCAACTTTGGTTGTAAACCGTCTGCGTGGCGGCCTGAAGGTTGCTGCTGTTAAGGCACCAGGTTTCGGTGATCGTCGTAAAGCTATGCTGCAAGATATCGCTATCTTGACAGGTGGTCAGGTGATTTCCGAAGATCTTGGCATGAAGCTTGAGAATGTCACAATCGACATGCTTGGCTCCGCTAAGAAGATAAACATCACGAAGGACGAAACAACAATCGTCGACGGTGGTGGTGAAAAAGCTGAAATCGAAGCACGCGTAACGCAGGTTCGTGGCCAGATTGAAGAAACAACATCCGACTATGACCGTGAAAAGCTGCAAGAACGTGTTGCCAAATTGGCTGGCGGTGTTGCTGTTATTCGTGTCGGCGGCATGTCCGAAGTGGAAGTCAAAGAGCGTAAAGACCGCGTTGACGATGCACTGAACGCGACACGCGC
>JAPKCP010000373.1 GCA_028822885.1 Yoonia sp.
ATAAAAAGCGCCCCACCTGATTGGGTGGGGCCCACCAAAACTTAGCGGCGCTGACTAATTGCGGCCAAGCCCCTGAAAACCATCAGCAAGCAACCGCACAATTGTCTCTTCATCAATAAAGCCTGTGATGTTCAGCTTTCGATCCTGTTGAAAGTTCCGGATTGCACGACGACTATCTACGTCCAGCCCCCCGTCAACGGCACCCGGCTCTAGGCCAAGTTGCGCCAAACGCGCTTCAATCAAACGCAATGTGATCCCATCAAGACCTAGCGCTGTCTCAGCTGCAATCGCTGCATCATCGCTGGGTTCTGGGGCATTTATCGCTGCGATCCGTGCACCTGCTTCTGCCGCGAAGGCGCCAGTCGGGAACACTTGCAAATACGTCCGATAGGCACCCACAGTGTTGGTGTCCGCTGCTTGATCCCATGCAGCTTTGTCCTCAGCGACTGCGGCCTGTCGCTTTGCAGATTCAATCTCGCCTAGCTGTTCAGTCGCTTGGCCAGCGAAAGCACCATCTGGAAAGCGTTCGAGATAGGCGCGTAATCCCGGTTCATCGCCTTGTGCCCCTGTTTCAACCCAAAAGGCACGGTCCAAACGTTCCTTTTCGGCGCGCGCACGTTCAGCCTCTGCTTCAAGTTCTGCTGCACGACGGGCCGCTTGCGCATCAAGCCGGGTGATCTGTTCACGGGTCAAGTAACCAGACTGCGTAAAGCCATTTTGCTGCTGCCAATTCGTGACTGCTGCCCGCGTGCCAGGGCCAAAAATACCGTCTATCCCACGAGGATCAAAGCTGAGGATTGTGAGATCGCGCTGAATATCACGGCGATCATCGCGCGACATCGCAAGCGCGTCTTCGGCCAAGCGTTCAGCACGGTCCGGTTCGGTCGTGATCTCAAGGATCAACGCTTCAGCCTGCGCCACATAAACGCCGTCGGGATAGCGCGTCAGGTAATTTCGGTAGGCGTCAGCCGTATCAAGCGCCTGCGCCCCACCCCACAAAGTCGTCTCAGCCGCGCGTTCATTTTCGGTGGGTTCAGGCGTTTTGGGTAGGACGATTGGCGTCACATCATTTGGCACCAGCACAAGTGATTGCGGCACAAACCCTTGCGCAGACAACCGGCCACTTGCACGGACCAAGGCCATCACATCTGCGCCAGGCTTTGCCATCGAAACCAACAGATCAGCGGCAGCACCCGTATTTGCGGTCACAACCGTGACACCATTGGGAATATCCAGATCGCCCAATCCATCGCGCACATACGGACCATAAGCATCATCGGCAGTCGTATCGCGTCCAATGACAAGAACCGCCTGTCCGGGCGTCGCAGCCAAAACACGCAAGACGCTTTCAATGGAAACAGCACCAGCAAGATTGAACAAAATCGGATCAGCCACATCAACGGGCAAAAGCCAGCTGCGATCCCCGTCTGTGACAAACGCACCTGACATGCCGACGACTAATCGCTTTGCATCCCGCACACCGGACACAAATTCTGTTAGCTTGCGGGTCATGTCAGCACCCGCGCCATTGGTTTGTGCCTGAACATCAAAACCAACGGCCTTAAGCGCGTCCTGCGCATCCGCAACGTCTGTGGCACCCCTGACGCGATCAAGATTTGCGTAACGCTCCACACCCAACAAAAGGGCCTGATCGTTGGCGAGCGTTGTGCTGCCCCAAAGGGCCAAGGTAACGGTGAAAAGGATGCTGCGCATGGTCCGTCTCCAGTCTTAAGATTTAGGTTTCGTAGGTGCGACGATCTTCAATGACGATCCCGTCGCGCGGGATGGTATTGTCAGCAACAACCTCCACGCGGCCCTTCAGTTTCAAAATAGCAGGAAGCGTTTCAGCGATTGCGGCCTGATCAAGCCCAGTCCCCTCGCATTGCACAGACATGACGTCCGTCTCACCCTCGCGGTCCGCAATCACACGTGCACGGGTCATGCCAGAGTGTTTCGCGACCAAGGCAGCAACCTGTTCGGGCCGCACGAACATACCTTTGATCTTTGTGGTCTGATCAGCGCGGCCCATCCACCCCTTGATACGCATATTGGTACGACCACACGGGCTTTGACCCACCATCACGGCCGACAGATCGCCAGTCGCAAAACGAATTAATGGGTAGTCAGGGTTCAAGGAGGTCACGACAACCTCGCCGATATCCCCAACGGGAACTGGATCACCCGTACCGGGCGTAACGATTTCCACAATGACACCTTCATCAACGATCATACCTTCGCCAATGGCTGTCTCATAAGCGATATGGCCCAGATCTGCAGTGGCGTAACATTGCAAACAAGTGATCCCTCGGTCCGCATAATAATCTCGCAATGACGGAAACAAAGCACCACCCGAAACGGCTGCCTTCGTGAATTTCAAAGGCAGGCCCATCTCATCCGCCTTCTCAAGAATGACTTTCAAATAATCCGGCGTGCCAGCATAGGCAGTGCATCCAATATCATGAGCAGCTTGGGCTTGCAGTTCAGTTTGCCCTGTCCCAGCAGGCAGAACAGTCGCGCCAACCGCCCGTGCGCCATTCTCAAACATGGTCCCAGCAGGGGTCAGGTGGTAGCCAAAACAGTTCTGAATAATGTCATCAGCACCAATCCCGCAGGCGGACAGAAACCGACCAAAACGCCACCAGTCATGGGAATTTCCGCCCGGTTCATAGATCGGACCCGGAGATTGGAAGACATGAGAAGCATTCGTGACGACCATCCCCCCAAACGGCGGCTGGTTCTTCTGCCACGCGGTCAAGTCCGACTTGCGCAACACAGGAAGCTTTGG
>JAPKCP010000075.1 GCA_028822885.1 Yoonia sp.
TCGCTGGAACGTTGTCAGCGGGTCAAAAGCGGCGGCTTGGATTAGCTCGGCTTGCTGTCGTGGATCGCCCTGTACTGCTTTTGGATGAGCCTACTGTCTCGTTGGATGGCTTTTCGGTGAAACTCTTTGCGACATTCCTGCAAGAACAACATTTGGCTAAGGGTGGCGCTGCCATCATAGCGACGCATATCGACCTTGGTCTTGATCTGCCAGAACTTGATCTGACGCCGTTTAAAGCGACCGAGGCTGACAACGATGGGGCCTCAGACGAGGCGTTCTTGTGATTGCGCTACTGCTGCGGGATTTGCGATTGGCGATCCGGGCTGGTGGTGGTTTTGGTCTTGGTCTCGCGTTCTTCCTAATCGTCGTTATTCTTGTCCCCTTTGGCGTGGGACCAGAGGCTGAATTACTGGGCGAAATTGCCCCCGGTGTCCTGTGGGTCGCGGCCCTTTTGGCAGCCCTCTTGTCGTTGGACAGAATATTTGCGTTAGACTTTGAGGATGGATCACTCGCCCTTTTGGCGACGTCGCCGCTGCCCTTAGAAGGGGTTAGCGTGATGAAAGCGCTGGCGCATTGGATCACAACAGGACTGCCACTTTGCTTTGCCGCGCCAGTTCTTGGATTTTTGTTACACCTTTCGACGGAGGCCTACGGGTTCCTCGTCCTATCTTTGTTAATTGGCACACCTGCGCTGTCGATGATTGGCACGTTTGGGGCGGCGTTGACTGTCGGTTTGCGGCGCGGCGGACTATTATTATCACTGCTTGTCTTGCCGCTTTATGTACCGACACTGATTATGGGGGCAGACGCTGTACGGCGCGGGGCGGACGGCATGTCGGCTGTAACACCGCTGATGTTGCTGGCCGTGATCACATTGGGATCAATAGCGATCTTACCATTTGCCACGGCGGCAGCGCTTCGGGTCAACCTTCGGTGATCAGGGCTTGAGGGCTGCGGCCTAGGGGGATACGAAAAACACATGTCTTTATGGGAATATGCAAATCCGAAGAAGTTTATGGACTGGACGGCACCCGTGCTGCCTTGGGTGGCAGGATTGTCAGCGCTTTTCTTATCTACTGGCTTGATTTGGGGGTTCTTCTTTACGCCAGATGACTTTCGGCAGGGATCAACGGTCAAGATTATTTACCTGCACGTCCCGTCTGCTTTGATGGCGATTAACGCGTGGTTGATGATGCTGGTGGCCTCAGTGATTTGGTTGGTGCGCCGCCATCACGTCTCTGCCTTGGCTGCAAAGGCTGCAGCCCCGATCGGAATTACGATGACGCTGATTGCTTTGGTAACGGGCGCGCTTTGGGGTTCGCCGATTTGGGGCACCTATTGGGAGTGGGACCCGCGGCTGACGTCGTTCTTGATTTTGTTCCTATTTTACCTTGGTTATATGGCGCTTTGGTCGGCGATTGAAGATTCTGATACAGCCGCTGATTTGACGTCGATCTTGTGCATTGTCGGGTCGATTTTTGCGATCCTATCACGCTACGCTGCACTGTTTTGGAGCCAAGGACTGCATCAGGGTGCGTCTTTGTCGCTTGATAAAGAAGAAAACGTGTCGGACGTATTTTGGCAGCCGCTTGTCATAACAATGGTTGGCTTTGGGCTGTTATTTCTAACGCTCTTGCTGTTGCGGACGCGCACAGAAGTACGCTTGCGACGGACCAAAGCGCTTGAAGCGCGGGCAAGGAGGACGTGATGCCAGATCTTGGGCCCTACGCATTTGAAATTTTGATGTCGTATGGAATTTCGCTTGGGCTTTTGGCGGTGTTGATCGGTATCTGCGTAACGCAGTCCCGCAAGGCGAAAGCTGCATTGGAACGGATAGAAAAGAATGGCTAGAATATCACTTCTGCTGATTGCACCACCTGCGATATTCGCGGCCCTCACGGGACTATTTTTGAGTGGGATGTTTCGGGATAATCCGGGGCAGTTGCCGTCGACGTTTATCGGCCAACCAGCACCGACTTTACCAACAGAACCTGTGATTGGGTTACCGCTGTTGACCCAAGACGATCTTGCGTCAGGTGAGATTACAATTGTGAATTTTTGGGCCAGCTGGTGTCCACCTTGTCGGGCTGAGCATCCGTATCTGCTGGAACTTGAGGCCGAAGGCTACCGCGTCGCTGGGCTAAACTTTCGTGACTTACAAGATCAGGCTTCTGCGTATCTGATTGACGACGGTAATCCGTTTTTTGCAACAGGATTTGATCCGCGTGGGCGGTCGGCAATTGATTGGGGTGTCACTGCACCGCCTGAGACATTTATCGTGGGCCGTGATGGAACAATATTGCACCGGCATGTTGGCCCATTGGTTGGGTCGATTGTCGAGCAGCAGTTTTTGCCAGCTTTAAATGCGGCAATGGCTGACTAGGTTTGACCTGAATGACCACAGCGGGGCTGTGGGGTACATTCTTTTTCATGTGACTAGTTGTGCTGGTGCGGTCTGCAATTGGGTTTTGCAATTGTTGCGACGTTGAAGCCTCTGGCAGGGATTTTAAGAAAACCAAAGACTCAAAAAGGCCCGCGCGCGTTGCGGGCCTTTTCGTTTGTATCCGCTCGTTTTAAGCGGCTTTGGAAAGGTTGCGCAGCACGTAGTGCAGCACACCGCCGTTTTCGATGTACTCGATCTCAACGGCTGTATCGATCCGACATTTGACTGTTATAACCTTGTCAGAGCCGTCTGCCATTGTGATGGTTGCCGTCACTTCTTGGAGAGGCTCGATCGTGTCGAGGCCAGAAATGGCAACGGTTTCGTCACCTGTGAGTCCGAGCGATTTACGGTTATCACCGCCAGTGAATTCAAACGGGATTACCCCCATACCGACAAGGTTGGACCGGTGAATACGTTCAAAATTCTCAGCGATCACGGCTTTGACGCCAAGCAGGGCAGTGCCTTTGGCCGCCCAATCACGTGAGGAGCCAGCGCCATATTGCTCACCTGCGAAGACAACCAATGGTGTGCCAGCTTCTTGGTGCGCCATTGCGGCATCAAAGATCGCCGCTTGATTGCCGTCTGGGCCTTTGGTGTATCCGCCTTCGACGCCGTCAAGCATTTCGTTTTTGATGCGGATGTTGGCGAATGTGCCACGCATCATGACTTCGTGGTTGCCGCGGCGTGAGCCGTAAGAGTTAAATTCACGCACAGGAACCTGACGGTCGATCAGGTACTGGCCAGCAGGGGTGGTGTCTTTGAACGAGCCAGCAGGTGAAATGTGGTCGGTTGTGACCATATCGCCCAGAACGGCAAGAACCTTGGCACCGGAAAGGTTAGTGATTTTACCCGGGTCCTTGGACATACCTTGGAAATACGGTGGGTTCTGGATGTAGGTCGATGCCGCAGGCCAGTCGTATGTTTCGGAATCGGGTGTCTGAACTGCTTGCCACTTTTCGTCGCCTTTGAAGACGTCAGCATACTTTTTCAAGAACGCTTCGCGGGTCACAGTTTTCTCAACCAGTGCGTTGATCTCAGCAGATGTTGGCCAGATGTCTTTCAGGAAGACGTCGTTGCCGTCTTGGTCTTGACCAAGTGCTTGTGTTGCCAAATCGATGTCCATGGTGCCAGCAATCGCGTAGGCGACGACCAGCGGTGGTGAAGCGAGGTAGTTCGCACGGACGTCTGGTGAAATCCGACCTTCAAAGTTCCGGTTACCAGATAGCACAGATGTCGCCACGAGATCGCCTTCGACAATCGCGTCGGACAGTTCCTTTTGGATCGGCCCAGAGTTACCGATGCAGGTCGTGCAGCCATAACCGACAAGGTTGAACCCAAGTTTGTCGAGGTCTTCTTGCAGGCCAGCGGCTTCGAGATATTCGGACACAACCTGTGAACCGGGGGCAAGGGATGTCTTGACCCAAGGCTTGCGGTTTAAGCCCAATGCAGCTGCTTTGCGTGCCACAAGGCCCGCGCCGATCATCACATATGGGTTGGATGTGTTCGTACAAGACGTGATTGATGCGATCACAACTTTGCCCGATTCCATTGTGTAATCTTCACCCACGACGGTCACTTCTTTGCCCATCGGGCGCTCAAAGGTTTCTTTCATTTCGCGGGTAAAGGCAGTCTTTGCGTTGGTTAGTGCCACGTAGTCTTGTGGACGCTTTGGACCAGAAATCGCAGGCACGATTGTGCCCATATCGAGGGACAGTGTCGCTGTATAGATCGGTGCATAGTCTGCATCGCGCCAGAAACCGTTTTCTTTGGCGTATGCTTCAACCAGTGCAATCCGGTCTTCGTCGCGACCTGTATTGCGCAGGTAGCGCAGCGTTTCACCGTCGATTGGGAAGAAGCCACATGTTGCGCCGTATTCGGGTGCCATGTTCGCGATTGTAGCGCGATCTGCCAGTGGCAGAACATCAAGGCCTTTGCCGAAGAATTCAACGAATTTGCCAACAACGCCGTGGGCGCGCAGCATTTCGACAACTTTCAGCACGAGGTCGGTACCCGTTGTGCCTTCCATCATTTTGCCTGTCAGCTCAAAGCCAACGACTTCTGGGATCAACATGGAAACGGGTTGGCCAAGCATTGCTGCTTCGGCTTCAATCCCGCCAACACCCCAACCCAAAACAGCAAGGCCGTTTACCATGGTTGTGTGAGAATCAGTTCCGACGAGTGTATCCGGATACGCGATTTCAACACCGTGTTGATCTTTGTCGGTCCAGACAGTTTGCGACAAATACTCGAGGTTCACCTGATGACAGATGCCTGTGCCCGGAGGAACAACGCGGAAGTTGTTAAACGCTTTTTGGCCCCACTTAAGGAACGTGTACCGCTCAAGATTACGTTCATATTCGCGGTCCACGTTCATTTGGAATGCACGCGGGTTACCGAATTCATCAATCATGACAGAGTGGTCGATGACCAGATCAACAGGGTTCAGCGGGTTAATTTGCTGGGCGTCGCCACCAAGGGCCACGATACCATCGCGCATCGCTGCAAGGTCAACCACGGCAGGAACGCCTGTGAAATCTTGCATCAGAACACGGGCAGGGCGGTAGGCGATCTCGCGTGGGTTTTTACCGCCATTGACGGCCCAGTCGGAGAACGCTTTGATATCGTCTACAGACACGGAGAACCCGCCGTCTTCAAACCGCAGCATGTTTTCTAAGACCACTTTCAGCGCGGCTGGCAGCTTGGAGAAATCCCCAAGGCCCGCGGCTTCAGCAGCTGGGATAGAATAATAGTCGATGGACTTGCCACCAACGGTGAGTGTCTTGCGGGTTTTGGCGGTATCTGTACCTACGGTTACAGTCATTGCTGTCCCTTTCAAATTGGAAAATCTGGGCAAATGTCGAAGTTTGGGCTTGTTTGGCTTTTGCACTATGGGGTGCTGGGGATCAAGGGTTAAGTTGTATACCATTGCACACAATGATGCGATTGAGGTGGTCAAGAGTGGTATTCAGGTCGCCACACCTAAGTATAACATCCACCTCGCAATTCGTTGATTGGCCTGTCAGCGCGACTCTGCTTACACATTGTCTCGTAGCCAACAGATGAGACACAATATGCGCACACTTTTGCGGACAACCGCCTTGATGACGACCTTTTTTGCGGTCCCGGCTTTTGCCGAAAACACACCTGTGGTGGTTGAGCTTTATACGTCCCAAGGGTGTTCATCTTGTCCGCCTGCTGATGAAATGCTGACCGAATTATCTGGACGCGCAGACGTTATCGCATTGGCTTTGCATGTTGATTACTGGGATTACATCGGATGGGTCGATGAATTTGCAAACCCACAGAACACGCGCCGCCAACAAGATTATGCCCGCGCTGCAGGTGAAACGACAATTTACACACCACAGTTTGTGATTGCAGGTGTTGATATCGTTGTCGGCGCGCGTGGTATGGAAGTTGTGGATCTAATTGCGCTTCATCGCATGGAAAAATACGCCGTTGATGTTGACCTTACGTGGTCTGGTGATGTTCTAACGGTCGAGGTTGAGATGGATACATCTGCAACTGATGGCGGGTATGTTGTGCAATTGGCCCAAATTATGCCCCCGCAATCCGTTGATATTCGGCGCGGCGAAAATGCTGGTAAAACAATAAGCTATTCAAGTGTGGTCCAATCGCTTGAGGTTTTGGGGCAGTGGGACGGCGTGGCCACGTTTGCGCTTGATGCAGACGTAAGCGGAGCAGAGCAGATAGCCGTTATCGTACAGCACGGTACAAGTGGACCAGTTGTTGGTGCAGCAAAGTTATTTCGCTAATTTTTGGCCTTTGGCTGCTTCCATCGTCGATGCACCCAAAACCATTGCTCTGGTGTGGCCCTGATCCTTGCTTCTAAGCGTTCAGTCATGCGGGTCATCATGATTTCAGGAGTATCGGGCGCAATTGGTGCTTCTACATGAACATCAAAGCCAAAACCGTCTGGCTTGCGAATTCCAAAATACGGGATCACCACGGCATTCATCCGCAAAGCAAGGTCAGCGGCCGATGTGGCTGTTCGCGCGGGATGACCCATGAACGGGATATTCACGCCGCTTGAACTTGCCACATCAAACAAAAGGGTCGCCATGCCACCTGCCTTAAGATGTTTGGCAAACCCAATTGTGCCTTGGCGGCCTTGCGCAAAAACGGGGCCGCCCCAAGATGACATTGTCTGCGCATAATGTGCGTTGAAGTATGAATTGCCCATGGGGCGGTACAAGCCACCGATGGTAAGACCTGTTTGGGTCAAAACATGGCGGGAGGCCTCGTGATTTCCGATATGCCCGGTTACAAAAATCACGGGTTTGCCAGTGGCACGCGCATCTTCAAGCGCATGAAGCCCGTCTCCGGTTGCCGTCGTATCCGCCAAGCGTTGGCCAAATTCGCGCCAACTAAAATTCTCGATCAGGGTCCGGCCAAAATTGTCGCAAACTGCTGTCGCCAAATGGCGTATTTTCTCAGTCGAATAATCTGGGTAGCCAAGCGAAAGATGGGTTTCAGCGCGTTTGCGATAACCCGTCAAAGGCCCAATGCCGTGAGACATAATCCGTCCCATGGCACGGACGCGCTTTTCGAACGGCAAGCGCATGACAGTACTCAAGAGTCCACGCAACACGCGGTCAGTTAACCAATCGGTATAGTTCGCACTTGGTGGGGTTCCATTTGACACAAGGCTTAAGCCGGTGACTTTACGATACCGGTGCCGATCATACTGTCTCGGGTCACGAGCGCAGCCAGATCAGTTTCAGACATGCCGTCAGTTCCATCGGGCCGGGCTGGGATCACAACGTAACGCATATCTGCGGTGCTATCGTGGACGCGAACCTTGACATGAGCGGGAAGCGTGACGCCAAATTCGGTCAAAACAGAGCGTGGTTCACGAACAGTCCGAGACCGGTAAGCGCGGGATTTGTACCAATCGGGTGGAAGCCCCAGCAAGTTGCGTGGGTAACATGAACATAATGTGCAGACGACGATGTTGTGCGTTTCTGTAGTATTTTCAACGGCGATCAGCTTCATCGGGCCGATGTCGAAACCCAACTCACTTGCAGCCTTTGACCCATTCTCCAAAAGCCTGTGCCGAAAGTCGGTATCAACCCAAGCGCGGGCAACAACGGCAGCACCATCCGCAGGACTACGGGCATCCATCGCAGCAACCTGTGTGGCGATTTCAGCGGCAGTTGTGACGCCTTTTTCAATCAGTATCTCACGGATTGAGATTTCCATTTGCTGCCAATAGGTCAGCTCAGTGTCGTTGTCGGGCTGATAAGGATGCCCAGATGGGGACAAGTGGTCATGATGATCATGTGGCATCTCAGGGGGTCCTTTCGAGCCAATGAGCGTAAATTTCGGCTTCAAGGACGTCTGTTGGGTTTTCGGTTTCGTCGCCCCAAACCTCAGCCATGTCAAATCTGACGCGCAAAAGCTGCCCAGACATCGCGGTCACGCCGTATGCAAGATCTTCAGGATTCGGAAATTCGCCCAACGCGCGTTCAACCACACCCGTTTTACCGCGCAAATAGTAGGGTGTGCGGACGTGTCCCGGTGGAATATCACTGCGGACGCGCACTGTTTCGTTTGCACAAAAATCAGGCACCGGCGGATTCACCGTATGTTTCACCACGCACCGAAACATCGGCCATTTTTTTGGCGAGTTCAGCCGTGGTGTAGACCCCAGCTTCGATTAGGTTCTGATTAATCGACATAACCCAACGTTCATAATAGCTCATCTCATCAAACGACTCGACAGGCATATCTTCAAGGACGCGTCGTAAGCCGTCGACAGTAAAGTGGCCTTTGGATGAACACAGGACCATCAATGCGTCGACTCGTTTCTCCCAGATCGCAAAATCATGGGCGTCATCTGGAACTGGACCAGCGGCGTCTCCGCCCATGTCGTGCCAGCGTCGCCCGATTTGTTTTTGGGTATCTATCATCCCCCAACGATAGCGGAGGACCATGAGTAGTGTCCATTGGTGATCAAGGGGCGATGGCTATTCGTCCTCATCATCCGTTGATTGGTATCGGATTGATCCAGCATCTACTAACTCGCGAATCGCAGTTGTGACCTCGTTCATTGCCGCCTCACCAGTTTTTCGCTTCACATGACCAAGTTCTTCTACCGACTCGCGGATTTGGCTGGCCATACGCTGTGACATGTTTGACAGAATATACTCTGCGCCAGCGGCTTCGTCATCGGAACCGGCAAGGGCGACAGCAATTGCGATGTTCAAGCGGTCTGCATCGACCGAGCGGATACAAACTGGAATGTCTGTTCCTATGATTCGGGTCGCAATGTCGGCAAATGTGAAAATGTTGCGCCGCACGTCGTCCGCAAATTTTTGATCTTCTCCGTTTAGCGACGTCAAAACATCTTCGCGTGTCGTGGTGGGGCTGGTGTTCAAAATCGCGCCCAGACGCGCCTCAGGACCACGATTAAACGCAGCTGTGGACGTTTTACAATAATCCCGCATGAGCGCTTTACCGATTTTCAGGACTGCATCAGGCGCTATGGCAGAGGTTTGCGACATACCAAAACTGATCCGTCGCGCCCGTTCGCCTTGTAGTTTTCCAAGAACGGAGGCTGCCTTTGAAACGGGTAGCTTGGAGAGAACGACTGCGCCAACATGTGTGCTTTCACGCTCCATCAAGGTGACAAGATTGTCCTCAGATAATGCTGTCACCATTGGCCAAGGGTCGCCATTTTGCGCAGCCATGATGTCTGTACGAAGACGGTCGGCAAGTGTGGGACTGATCTTGTCGCCAAGTGCGTCAAGCGCCTGCAAGGTACTACCAGGTGCAACAAGGCCAATTGCATCTAATTCCCTTAAGAATTCAGCGGCAACCGCCTTAACGGTAGCTTTGTCGACAAGACGAATCGCACCAAGTTCATGCGCGAGTGCAGCCTGCAGCTTTTCAGGCATGCGGGTGAGGGGAATCCCGTTGCCATCGCGAAACAGCATCTGAATAATCAGTGCAGCTTTGCGTCGCCGGGAAAGACCATTGGGTGATTTCGGTGAGGCGGGGGCAAAGCGGCCAAGTTGTTGCATGGCCTCGTTGTGTCACTTCGTCCTAAACAAAGTGTAAAGGCGATCAATCATTTGTCGGGTGCGTGTAGAAAATCGACATTTCTTTGAGTGCTTTGGCTGTTTCAGGCGAAAGCGCTTTAAGATTGTCGGTTAATTCATGGATTTCAATCAGGTGGCCCATGATTTCATCGGTCTCGGCTTGCGTGAATTCACGATCAGATCGCGCGAAGGCACAGATGCTTGGACTTGCCTGCTCACCCATGGCGCAAGCGATTCCATAATTGAGCCCGTGATCCGCTGCCGCTTTGAACACACCAGCGCTGTCAGAGTCAGCCAATTCGGCCCAAGTGCGTGTTCCGCGATTTACAAAGCCCCAGTGGACTGCAGGGTCCGTCATGACAAAGCCATGCTGCGAATAGTAATCGAGCCATTCGCGGTCGTATGTCTGAAAAAGAAATGTCGGTGTCGTATAGCGCACGTGAAGTGCCAACGCGTAACCAGAAGGCACAAGACCCTGCAAAGTACGAAGCTTTGCTTTAATTTCGGCTTGCCCAGTCATAAGATTAACACTCGCTTTATAGTTGACATGATTTACACTATCCCATGCGATAGTCTTCGTGCGATGTCCCATCAGTAGTGTATAACGGTAAACTATGGGTTTTTAGCAATCTCTTTCTTTGGACTATCCAAAAGGTAAATTTGTGGAACGACTTCTGAGTCCTGAAGATATCAAAGGTCTGTCACCTGCAGGGCATCACATTGCTTTGCGGATCGGTTTTGCTTTTCCTATGGAAGAGGAAAATACGCTGCCTTTGGATTGGGTGAATCATTATACCTTGAACGGTTTTATGCTTTTTGATCCAGTTATCCGCTGGGCTTATCAGAATACTGGCGTTGTCCGGTGGAGCGAGATTGAGATCCCAGATGAACGCTATGTGATGAAGCAAGGTCACACTTTTGGCCTCCGTTTTGGTGCTGCAATATCTGTGCTAGATCCTGACAGTCGGGGCATTAGATCATTTGGGTCGTTTGCGCGAAGTGACAGAGAATTCAATGACTTGGAGTTGCGTTTGCTGCGCCAATTTATCATCAGACGCCACACCGAGACAGCACCGCCATCAAACATTACCAAAGCTGAACTAGAAGTGCTCAAGATGATCAAAAATGGTCAACGCATCAAGCAAATCGCACATGAACTGCAGGTGAGTGAAGGCGCGATAAAGCAACGGTTGAAAAATGCCAAGCTCAAGCTTGATGCAAAAACGGGGCCGCAAGCGGCCGCGCTTGCGGCCCAATTCGGGTTGATTTGACGTAGTTCCCACGGCTAAATGTGGCCTAATTAGGGCAATAATGTGTCAAATTTTAGATGTTGTTGTGTAATCGTGGTTAATGGATGCTATTTGTTCCCTAGGTAAATCTAGTGAGGAACACATGGAAAATATTACATTCAACTTGGCGAACAGCTATCAGCATGGAACAGCATTTTTTGAGTTCCTTGCACTGCGCAAACGCTTCTTCGTCGACAATTTGGGGTGGGACATCCCGCACGACGAATCAGTCGAAATGGATCAATATGACAACCCAAAGGCGAGCTATTCACTTGTTTTGCAGGATGGCAAAGTCATCGGTGGGGCGCGGGTTATGCCAACAACGTCACAATGGGGCACACATACGTACATGTTGCGGGATGCTGTTCAGGGGAAGTTGATCGACATTCCGCCCAGCGTTTTGGGTGAGGATATTGTTGATGAGGACTTGTGGGAATGTACCCGCCTTGTGATGTGCGACAAGGTGCGCACCCATGCTGAGCGCAGCACATGCCTATCGTTGATCGTGGATGGTTTGATTGATTTGGCCAATGAGAAAGGCGCAACTCGACTGATGTGCCTGTCAACGCTGACAATGATGCGTGCATTGCGCCAGTTAGGGTACGATGCGGAACGTTTGGGTGAACCATATCTGAATGAAGGGGATGGACGCCGTTACGCTGTGCTTGGCATGTCTGCGGCACGTCGGACAGCCTTTGTGCCACGCGCGACACATCTCTCGCAACAACAGCCGTTGCACGCACCATCAAAGGTCTGAGACTTACCTTTGGTTATGAAGACGGGAGGCAAACTGCTGCCTCTCGTCCATTCGTGGCTCGCAACGTCTGAGATGCAGGTGTTTTTATCTGCGTCAGAATGCATGCCTTCGCTATAAGGTATTGCCGCTTGTGTTCCGCATCATCGCCGCCGTCGCAGCCAAGCAAAAATGCGCTGAGAAGGGGCGCCGCTAGAAATAGGGTG
>JAPKCP010000076.1 GCA_028822885.1 Yoonia sp.
GCGCCGATCATCCGGGCCGCTGAGGCTGCTTTGGCGCTGCCTGTGCCGGATTGGGTGCAAGACAAGGCAGATGTTGCTGCTGAGAACGCTGAAATGACAGTATTGGACTTAGCAACTTGGTATGCTGATCACCCGGATGCGACGTTGGTGGCAGGGGCCACGGATGTTGGTTTGTGGGTGACAAAGCAGTTGCGCGAGTTGGATGAGGTTGGATTTATTGGGCGTTGCCCTGATATAAGTACAATTTCGCGAACCGATGAGGCGGTGTATTTTGGTGCGGGCGTCAACATGACCGATGTGCTTGAGACGATCCGTGATGATTATCCGTCCTATGCTGAGATGATCCGCCGCTATGGCTCTGTTCAAGTGCGCAATGCAGCGACGATTGGCGGGAATATCGCGAATGGCTCGCCGATTGGGGATAATCCACCTGCGTTGATTGCTTTGGATGCAACGTTGCACCTACGGCTGCGTGATGTTGAACGGAGCGTTGCGATTGAGGACTTTTTCATCGCTTACGGGAAACAAGATCGCGCGCCGGGTGAATTGGTGACGGGTGTCACAGTACCTTTGGGGCAAGATGCGTTGCGATGTTATAAGCTATCGAAACGATTTGATCAGGATATTTCGGCCGTCTGTGGTGCGTTTAACATTGTGATTTCCGAGGGTGTTGTGACGTCAGCACGGATTGCGTTTGGCGGGATGGCAGGGACACCAAAACGGGCAACAGCGGTTGAGGCAGCGCTAGTCGGTCAGGCTTGGTCTGCTGAGTTAGTCGAAGGTGCAGTTGGTCAATTTGACGTGGATTATCAACCAATGTCGGACATGCGTGCGTCTGCCGCATATCGCCTAACTGCGGCGAAAAATATGCTGCGCCGCTATTTTGCGGAAACCACAGGTGTCGCTACCAATGTGTTGGAGGTTCAGCCATGAGCGTTGGAAATCCCCTCCCGCATGATGCCGCTAAACTGCATGTCACCGGCGCAGCCCGCTATATCGATGATATTCCGACGCCAACAGGCACGTTGCATTTGGCGTTCGGTACGTCAGAGGTTGCGCGGGGCAAGATTACAGCGATTGATTTGAAAAAGGTGCGGGCAGCGGATGGCGTGGTGGCTGTTTTGGTGGCTGCCGATTTGCCATTTAGCAATGATGTGTCTCCATCAGCCCATGACGAGCCATTGCTGGCGATGGGTGAGGTGCATTATTTGGGCCAGCCGATCTTTTTGGTGGTGGCCACATCGCACCTTGCTGCGCGCAAAGCTGCGCGTCTTGGGCGTATTGATATCGTAGAGGAAACGCCGATCCTCACGATTGATGAGGCCATGGCCGCCGAATCACGGTTTGAAGACGGGCCGCGTATTTGGACCAAGGGTGATGTCGATGCCGCGATGCAAGGGGCTATGCACCGCTTGCAGGGTACGATCGAGATGGGTGGCCAAGAGCATTTCTACCTCGAAGGACAGGCCGCATTGGCTGTCCCGCAAGAGGACGCAGGGATGCTTGTGCATTCCTCAACCCAGCACCCAACCGAAATTCAACACAAAGTCGCAGAGGCGCTGGGCGTGCCCATGCATGATGTGCGCTGTGAAGTCCGCCGTATGGGCGGCGGCTTTGGTGGGAAAGAAAGTCAGGGCAACGCCTTGGCTGTTGGCTGTGCCGTGGCTGCAAGGCTGACCGGTCAGGCCTGTAAAATGCGCTATGACCGCGATGATGACATGATGATTACGGGCAAACGGCATGATTTTCGGATTGACTATGATGTTGGGTTTGATGGCGATGGTCGCGTCACAGGTGTTGATTTCACCCAAGCGACGCGATGTGGTTGGGCGCTCGATTTGTCGATACCCGTAGCCGATAGGGCCATGCTGCACGCGGATAATGCGTATCATTTGCCAACTGCGCGCATCACCTCGCATCGGTGGAAGACAAATACCCAGTCTGCAACGGCTTATCGTGGGTTTGGTGGTCCACAAGGTGTGTTGGGCATTGAACGTGTGATGGATCATATCGCTGGTGAATTGGGGCTTGATCCTGTGGTTGTGCGCCAGCGGAATTATTATGCTGAGATGAAGCTGCCTGCAGCAGGCGACGGAGCTCGCTTTGGCGGTGCGTTTTCACCAAAATCTGCGGGACAGACGACGCCATATGGAATGGAGATTACTGACTTTATTCTGCATGGGATGACCGAGGCGCTGATGACCTCGTCTGACTACGTCGCCCGGCGAGAGGCTGTCGCCGCGTTTAATGCCGCAAACACAGTGCTCAAGCGCGGGATTGCGTTTGCGCCGGTGAAGTTTGGGATTTCGTTCACGTTGACGCACCTCAATCAAGCAGGTGCATTGGTGCATGTGTATCAGGATGGTTCAATCGCGATGAACCATGGTGGGACCGAGATGGGACAAGGATTGTTCCAAAAGATTGCGCAAGTTGCTGCATCCCGGTTTGGTGTTGATGTTGGTGTGGTGAAAATTACCGCGACGGATACTGCGAAGGTTCCGAATACATCAGCGACAGCCGCGTCTTCGGGGACAGATTTGAACGGGATGGCTGTGCAGGTTGCCTGTGACACGATACGCGACAGGATTGCGGCCTGTTTGGCTGAACTGCATGGCGGCTTGGCTGATGCCGTGCGCTTTGAGGGTGGTCGCGTGTACGTTGGACCAGTTGAGATGTCGTTCGCAGAAGCGGTGAACGCAGCCTACACAAATCGCGTTAGTCTGTCTGCGACTGGGTTCTACAAAACCCCTGACCTTGCTTGGGATCGCATCAAAGGTAAGGGTCGTCCGTTCTTCTATTTCGCCCAAGGCTGCGCCGTCACGGAAGTGGTGATTGATACTCTGACCGGAGAGAACCGCATTCTGCGGGCTGATGTTTTGCACGATGCAGGGGCGTCATTAAACCCGGCGCTCGATATTGGGCAGGTTGAAGGCGGGTATGTCCAAGGTGCTGGCTGGCTGACAACTGAAGAATTGGTCTGGGACAACAAGGGCCGTTTGCGCACCCACGCGCCTGCTACATATAAAATCCCTGCCTGTTCTGATCGCCCTGATATCTTCAACGTGGTCCTTTGGGATCAGCCGAACCCAGCCCAGACTGTTTACCGGTCAAAGGCCGTGGGCGAGCCGCCGTTCATGCTTGGGATATCTGCGTTCTTGGCATTGTCGGATGCAGTTGCGTCCTGTGGCGATGGGTATCCGGAGTTGGATGCGCCTGCGACGGCAGAAACAATATTGGCCGCTGTCAGCCGTGTTCGCGATGTCTGAGAATGCGTGGATTATAGTTAAGGTCGCAAGGACCCAAGGCTCTGCACCGCGCGATGCAGGCACGATGATGCGGGTTTTCGCGCAGGGCCAAGAAGGCACTATTGGAGGTGGCGCCTTGGAGTGGGAAGCGACATCAATGGCGCGCGACATGCTGTTGACGGGCAAGGGGCGCATGCAGCGGATTATGCCGCTTGGCCCGGACCTTGGGCAATGTTGTGGTGGGACCGTGACGCTTGATTTCGAACGGGGCGCGCTGGGCACCGACCTGAGTGAGCCACCGCTTTGGATTTGGGGTGCGGGCCACGTTGGGCGAGCTATCGCCAAGACTATGGCGCCGTTTGAGGACAGATTGATCACGTTGGTCGATACTAGTGCCGCGCGGATGCCGCGTGATCTGCCTGCTGGTATTGCACCGTTTGTCGCGAGTGATCCGGTGCTTGCGGTGGCGCATGCGCCTGATGATGCAGACCATCTGATTCTAACGTATTCCCACGATATTGACCTTGCCTTGTGTGACGCGCTGTTGCGGCGCAGTTTTGGCAGCATCGGATTGATCGGGTCAGGTACCAAATGGGCCCGTTTTCGGCGCAGGTTGCACGCTATGGGTCACACGGTTGAGGGTATTGCTCGCATTGCGTGCCCAATAGGCGATCCAAGCCTTGGAAAACACCCACAAGCGATTGCACTTGGCGTCGCAACTGCCATGCTAAACCAATTGACCAGCGTGAAGGGGGAGCGCACCGGATGAGTGAGATTTTACTATCACTAAAGGGGCTAACCAAAGCCTATCCGGGCGTCGTGGCCAATAGCGACGTGTCGTTTGATATTGAGCGTGGTGAAATCCATGCGCTGCTTGGCGAAAATGGAGCTGGCAAATCGACGCTTGTGAAATCGATTTACGGATTGGTGAAACCTGATAGCGGCACAATGACCTTTAATGGTGCGGAGTTTACCCCAGCGGAACCGCGAGCGGCCCGCGGCGCTGGTGTGGCGATGGTGTTCCAGCATTTCTCGCTTTTTGATGCGATGAACGTGGCTGAAAATATCGCGCTGGGCATGGAAAACCCACCACCGCAGCGTGAGATCGCGGTGCGTGTGCGTGATGTGTCCGAAAAATACGGGCTGCCACTGGACCCTTCCCGGATTGTCGGTGAATTGTCCGCGGGAGAGCGGCAACGCGTCGAGATTATTCGCTGTCTTCTGCAAGATCCAAAACTGCTGATCATGGATGAACCGACGTCGGTGTTGACCCCGCAAGAGGTCGATATTCTATTTGAGACGCTGCGCAAGCTGGCGGCAGAGGGCACAGCGATCTTATATATTTCACACAAGCTCGAGGAAATTCGCAGCCTGTGCGATCGCGCCACAGTTTTGCGGCTTGGCGCTGTTGTGGGGGACTGCATCCCGCGCGAGACCTCTGCGCGCGACATGGCGGAATTGATGGTTGGGGCTAAGCTGCTGGTGCCAACCAAGGCGGACCGTGTCGTTGGGCGCGGCGTTTTAATCCTAAACCGGCTAAGTGCTCCCGCGCCACACCAATATGGCACGCCCTTGCGCGACATCAATTTGCGCGTGCGTGCGGGTGAGGTGATGGGTATCGGTGGTGTTGCTGGTAACGGTCAAGATGAACTGGTTGCTGCCCTGTCAGGCGAAATGCGGGTCCTAAATGGAATGGTTATGTTTGATGACCGACCCATTGGAAAACTTGGACCGAATGCCCGACGTAAGATCGGAATGTCTGTCGCCCCCGAAGAACGCAATGGCCACGCTGCCGCCGGTGACATGTCGCTGGTTGAGAATGCAATTCTCACGGGGGCGATCCGCAAAGGACTGACGGCGAAAGGATTCTTGCGCTGGGGCAAAGCACGTGCTTTCGCTGATGAAATTATTGCTGATTTCGATGTACGCACGCCCAGTTCTGCTAATCCTGCGGGATCGTTGTCGGGGGGAAACCTCCAGAAATTTGTGATTGGTCGTGAGATTTTACAGGCCCCAGTGGTGTTGGTTGTGAACCAGCCAACTTGGGGCGTGGATGCGTCAGCGGCGGCGTCGATCAGGCAGGCTTTGCTGGATTTGGCCGCAAAAGGTGCCGCTGTTATTGTGATTTCGCAGGACCTTGATGAGTTGATGGAAATTTCCGACCACTTTGCTGCTTTGAATGAGGGGCGGTTGTCTGAACCGCGTCCCGCAAACGGGCTGACGGTGGATGAAATTGGTTTGATGCTGGGTGGTGCGCACGACATGGAGGTTTCTCATGTTGAGAGGTAACGCAGTGAGTTGTTGTGGCGAGATGAAACTGGGGTGCTGCGCATGATCATGCTTGAAAAGCGACCACTACCGTCACGCGGTTGGACTTTTGCGACCCCAATTTTGGCCGTTGTACTGACGATGCTTGTGGGTGGCGCGTTGTTTGCCGCTTTGGGCAAGGACCCGCTGGTGACAATCCGCACGATTTTTTATGATCCGCTATTCTCAGAATTTTCTTGGTATTATCGTCCACAATTGCTGGTTAAAGGTGCGCCTTTGGTGCTGATCGCGGTTGGGCTGTCATTTGGGTTTCGGGCCGGTGTGTGGAACATTGGCGCTGAGGGTCAGTACATCATGGGTGCGATTTGTGGTGCCGCTGTTGGCCTCGCTTTGTATCCGATGGAAAGCCGTTTGATCTTTCCGTTGATGGTGCTTGCTGGTGCGGCTGGTGGTATGCTTTGGGCGATGATCCCCGGCATCTTGCGGGTGAAGTTTGGCACGAACGAGATTTTGGTATCCTTGATGCTGGTTTATGTGGCTGAGCAGATGCTGGCCTCAATGGCGCTGGGCGCGCTGCGCAATCCCGAGGGGATGGGTTTTCCCGGCTCGCGTAATCTGGCGCAATATCCGTCAGCTGCGAACCTTGAAATTATCAGTGGGTCGGGCATGCATTGGGGTGTTGTCGCTGCCTTTATCGCGGTAATTTTTGCCTACGTTGTACTGTCGCGCCATATCTTTGGGTTTCAGGTCAAGCTGTCTGGTCTTGCCCCACGTGCCGCAGCGTTTTCTGGGGTCAGCCCTGGTCTATTGATCATTTTATGCATGGCGATTTCGGGTGCTTTGGCTGGACTTGCTGGGTTGTTTGAGGTCTCGGGGCCTGCTGGTCAGATCAGTATCGACTTTAATGTGGGCTATGGATTTACGGCCATTATTGTCGCGTTCTTGGGCCGGTTGCATCCGGTTGGTATCTTGTTGGCCGGGGGGCTGATGGCCCTGACGTATATCGGGGGTGAGATTGCCCAGAGCCAATTGGGCCTGCCCGGTGCCGCCATTCAATTGCTACAGGGGATGCTGTTGTTCTTCCTGCTCGCCGTGGATGTGCTGACGCATTACCGGGTACGATTTGGCAATAGGGAGGTCGCGTAATGGATCTGTCTTCAATCAACCCAATTCTGTTGCTTGCATCTCTTATGGTTGCTGCGACCCCGATCCTACTTGCTGCGATTGGTGAACTTGTGACCGAGCGTGCAGGGGTGCTGAACCTTGGCGTTGAGGGGATGATGATCACAGGTGCTGTCTGTGGGTTCATCGTTGCAGTGAACACCGGGTCGCCTTGGGTTGGTTTCATCGGAGCGGCGGCTGGGGGGGCGATTCTGGCGTCGCTTTTTGGGTTTTTGACCCAGTATTTGCTATCGAACCAAGTTGCGACTGGCCTCGCGTTGACCCTGTTTGGCTTGGGTTTGAGTGCTTTGATGGGCCAAGGGTACATCGGGATCAAAGCACCCAGCTTTCCGGATTGGCATATTCCGCTGCTAGGCGACATTCCGGTGATTGGTCCGATTGTGTTTCAGCATGATCCGATGGTCTATGTTGGCCTGCTGATCGTGCTGGCAGTCTGGGTGTTCCTTAAATATAGCCGCGCGGGTTTGATCCTGCGGGCGGTTGGGGAGAACCATGATGCGGCCCACGCCCTTGGCTATAAAGTCAAACGCGTTCGCATGATGGCAATCATGTTTGGTGGTGCCTGCGCTGGCCTTGGTGGTGCATACCTTAGCCTTGTTCGTGTGCCGCAATGGACCGAAGGGATGACCGCTGGCGCTGGTTGGATCGCGCTTGCGATTGTTGTGTTCGCCAGTTGGAAACCGGGCCGCCTTTTGCTTGGCGCTTATCTTTTTGGCGGGGTGACTGTTTTGCAGCTCAACCTGCAAGCCGCCGGTATGGCCATTCCGGTTGAGTATCTTTCAATGGCGCCTTATCTGGCCACCATCGTCGTTCTGGTTATTATGCGGGCTGGACGTGCGCCCGGATCACTGGGGCGAATCTTTCACGCCTCACGCTAGGGGCAGACGACCAAGACCACCAATGGGGATAAAAATTATGATGAAATCACTTCTGACCGGTGCGACGCTCGCGCTTGGCATGACGACCGCTGCATTTGCAGACGGCCATGAGCCTACAAAATTGGGCTTTGTTTTTGTAGGCCCCGTTGGCGACGGTGGCTGGACTTATGAGCACAACAAAGGCCGTTTGGCCGTTGAAGAGCATTTTGGCGACGCGGTTGAAACCGTCTTCGTGGAAAGCGTTCCAGAAGGTCCAGACGCAGAACGCGTGATGACACAGATGGCGCTGGACGGTGCTGATCTGATCTTCACAACGTCGTTCGGCTACATGGACCAGACGATTAACATCGCGGGTAAATTCCCAGATGTGAAATTTGAGCATGCGACGGGCTACAAGCAGGCCGATAACGTGTCGGTATATTCCGCGCGTTTCTATGAAGGTCGCGCCGTGCAGGGCCACATTGCGGGTCAGATGACTGAAAGCAATATCATCGGCTACATTGCTTCGTTTCCGATCCCAGAAGTTATCCGTGGCATCAACGCTGCGTATATCCACGCTCAAGAAGTGAACCCTGACGTCGAGTTTAAGATCGTCTGGGCCTACACATGGTTCGATCCTGCCAAAGAAGCTGAAGCGGCCACTGTTCTGATTGAACAAGGTGCGGACGTGATTTTGCAACACACCGATTCCACTGCGCCACAAGCAGCGGCTCAAGCGGCTGGTAATGTGACAACATTCGGTCAGGCTTCTGACATGTCCCAGTTTGCGCCGTACCCACGCGTTTCATCTATCATTGACGATTGGGCACCGTACTACATCGCACGTACCCAAGCTGTGATTGATGGCACGTGGGAAAGCACAAGCACGTGGGATGGTATCGGCGCTGGCATGGTTGGCATCGGTGAAATCTCTGACGCTGTACCGGCTGAGATCAAAGCATCCGCCGAAGCATTGCGCGATAGCCTGTCTGACGGCAGCTACCACGCGTTCACGGGTCCACTGAACAAGCAAGACGGCTCCGTCTTCTTGGGCGACGGTGAAACGGCTGATGACGGCACGCTTGCTGGCATGAACTTCTACGTTGAAGGTATCGTGGGCGACATCCCACAGTAAGCTCTTTGCGACATGATTTGAAAAGGGCCTGCCGTTTGGTGGGCCTTTTTTTGTTGGGTATGCGGATTAGGCGAGCCGCTTGCGATATCGTGTTGCGGTTAAGCGGTCGGACACTGCGCATGACTTACTGTCGATGAACCCGTTTCCACGCATGTATGTGCGAATTGCAGTGTCACCGACCAAGACGCCAGCCCCCTTTGGGTAGACCATCCAAAGGTGTTTTTCGGGATGACGTTCGGCCAATGCTGCGGTTTCGGTAAGATCGCGGTCAGTTGTGATGATTGCTAAAATTTGCCCAGCTAACGCGATGTCATCGGAGGTAGCACCAGCAAGCGCAGTTAAGAGGTCTGCATCGGCAACGTTTCCGCGCACAAATGCAAGCTGCTTGGTGGAAACCCCCAGCTTTAGGGCTAACGTCGGCGGTGCCTTGCGTAGGGCGGTCACCCATCGCTTTGCGTCAATGGTATTGAATTCTATCAAGAGGGGTTCGCCGGCGACGACGAGCGTAACACCCTCAGAGATTTGGTGAATTTCAGTGATGTTGGCGCGAGGAAGGTCTGCCCTGATATTTCCGCGCAGGTTAAGCGACTTTCCATCGAGGTGAAGTTTCACCTCTGCTATCTCGCCGCGCCAGTGGCATGTCGCTACTGCGTCGCGTCCCATGAGGTTTCCCTTTTCCCAGCTTCCATCCTGTGTAAAGTCTAAACCTATGGAACAGCATCTCACAACCGCCTCGGGCGACCCGCTTTCACGCCTTACGTTTGGCACCATGCAATTTGGGGGCACGGCTGATGCGGTGGACTCGCGGGCAATGTACGATGCCGCGCGAGCGGCGAGCATTAACCACTTTGATACTGCTGTTGGGTATACGGATGGCAGGTCGGAAAAGCTGTTAGGTCCGATGGTCAGCACTGAGCGGGATGCGATCTACCTTGCAACAAAAGTTGCATATATGGGTGGTGCGGGGCGTGCGAATATCACGACCATGTTTGATCAATGCCGTAGCCAACTTGGCCTTGATACCGTCGATCTGTTGTATCTGCACCGTTTCGATGACGAGACCCCACTTGAAGAGACCTTTAGCACAATGGCTGGGCTGCAACAGGCAGGCCTGATCCGTCATATCGGTGTGTCGAACTACGCAGCATGGCAGGTGATGAAGGCCCAAGCTGTCGCCAAATCGCTGGGCACTAAGATTGATGTGATTCAACCGATGTATTCGCTGGTGAAACGTCAGGCTGAGGTTGAAATTTTCCCAATGTCTGTTGATCAAGGGATCAAGATTGTCCCCTATTCACCGCTCGGTGGTGGGTTGTTGACTGGTAAATACGCGGCTGGCGAAACAGGCCGCTTGACGGATGATGAACGCTACAAGCAACGATATGATGTCAACTGGATGCATGCCTGTGCTGCGTCCGTGGCAGAGATTGCGGCAGACCTTGGCACACATGCAGCAACACTTGCCGTGGCGTGGGCCGCGCGTCATGCGGCAATGCCGTCACCGATTATATCGGCCCGGTCTGTCGCGCAATTGACCCCGTCATTGGAGGCTGAGGGCCTTGAAATGAGTGATGCGCTTTATGCGAAATTGACTGCTTTGTCGGTGACACCTGCCCCTGCAACGGACCGGCTTGAAGAACTGTGATCGACTTTCTCATTATCGGGGGCGGTATCGCTGGCATATCAGCGGCAGCAAGATTGTCCCACTTGGGCAGTGTTGTGGTTTTGGAAAGTGAGGCGGCAATCGCCTACCACGCCTCAGGGCGGTCCGCCGCGATGTTTGAAGAAAACTACGGTAAAGCCTCTGTTATTGCCTTGAACAAAGCCAGCCGCACCTACCATGAAACGGCAAATGGTGGTGTGTTATCTCCGCGTGGTTTGATGATGATCGGCAAGGCGGATGAGTCTGACGCGTTTGATGCTGACACCAAAGCGATGCAATTGGATGAGATCAGCGTTGATGAGGCGCTTGGCATGATCCCAATTCTTGATCGGGCTGTCGTAACCCGCGCTTCATATCATGTTGGTGCTTGGGATATTGATACCGATCTGTTGATCCAGAACTTTGTGCGCGAATTGCGTGGAAATGGCGGTGTGATTGTCACAAACGCGGCGGTGACTGAAATGACCCGCACGGCAACAGGGTGGGAGGTTGCAGCAGGCGAGGTTTATGAGGCCCGCAACGTCGTGAACGCGGCTGGTGCTTGGGCGGACAGGATCGCGACGATGGCGGGAATCGCTCCGCTCGGTTTTCAGCCTTACCGTCGGTCTATGGCACGAATCCCAGCACCCGGTGGGCACGACGTGTCTGCTTGGCCGATGCTGTTTGGACCGGGCGAAACGTGGTACGCAAAGGCCGATGCGGGCGCGTTGATTGTGTCCCCTGCCGAGGAAGACGCGACCGTCCCGCAAGATGCTTGGGCCGAGGATATGGTGCTTGCCGAAGGGTTAGATCGTTATGCGCAACACGTGACGGAACCTGTGACCCGGTTGCTGTCATCATGGGCTGGATTGCGGACATTTGCGCCGGATCGGTCGCTCGTTTTGGGGCCATCCCCGCAGGATAAGACGTTCATCTGGTGTGCGGGGCAGGGTGGCTATGGCTTCCAAACGGCCCCTGCGGCGAGCAAACTCTTGGTGGATATTATCACGGGTCAACAGCCCGATTTGCCGGATGAAGTCGTGGCAACGCTGTTACCGCAACGCTTTGACGCTTAGCTAGCGGGCAGGTCTTTGTAACCTTTAAAGACTAAAAGCAGCCCAACCCCAAACAAGCCCAGCCCACTGACTTTATCCACGTTGATCCGGGGTGCGAGAGTGGCTTGCACGAGGTACATCGCCAACATCGCGTATCTAAAAATGAACGCATTAACGAGGATCAGAAAGGTCATGCCATAGACAAGCGACTGAAAGCCAATGCTGATGCCGGGTGATATGAACCCGGGAAACAGGGCGATGAAGAACACAATGGCCTTGGTGTTGGTCACGCAGTAAAAGAAACCACCAAGAAAGGCTGATCGTTTGGCGTTGGTCTTTGGTGCATCATGG
>JAPKCP010000077.1 GCA_028822885.1 Yoonia sp.
ACGCGATGGCGTCCGTAATGCTGGTCACAACCGCGTCCGGCCCCGCAACCTCGGAGCGCGACACCACGACGTTGAACCGTCCTTTCAAGGGCCGGAACGCAACAGGCAGGCTTTCCCATGTCCGCCGCCCCATGATGACCGCCCCGCCCCGCGTTTCCCGTTGGAACATCGCAAGGTCTTCGGGCAGGTCCCAAGGCATGTCCCCGTCCCGCCCAATTGCGCTATTTTTGGCCCTTGCCACGATAAGTGAGATCATAATTACACCGCTATCGGCGCTTTGATCACCGCCTCTGGATTGTAGTTTTCGAATGTGAAGTCGTCGAATTTGAAGTCAAATATGCTGTCTACTTGACGATTTATGATCAGACGCGGGGCTGCGTGCGGTTTACGGGCAAGCTGCGTCGCCACCTGATCCATATGGTTGGAATAGATGTGCGCGTCGCCAATCGTGTGGATGAACTCCCCCGCTTTGTACCCTGTCACATGCGCCAACATCGCCAGCAGCAGCGCGTAGGATGCAATGTTGAACGGCACCCCAAGGAACATATCCGCCGACCGTTGATACAGCTGTAGGTGCATCGTGTCCCCCTGCACCCGCACCTGCCAAAGCGTGTGGCACGGCGGCAGCGCCATCTCGTCGACGTCCCCCGGGTTCCACGCCGACACGATGTGCCGCCGACTTGATGGGTTGGTTTTGATCGCTGCCACAAGGTCACTGATCTGGTCGATTTCACCAACCAAAGCCCCATTTTTGACCTGTGGAAAGTGCCGCCATTGGTACCCGTACACCGGCCCAAGGTCGCCGTTCTCATCCGCCCATTCGTCCCAAATACGCACTCCATTTTCCTTGAGGTACGTGATGTTCGTATCCCCAGACAGGAACCAGAGCAGTTCGTGGATGATGGATTTGAGGTGGAGCTTCTTAGTCGTCACCAACGGAAAGCCATCGCGCAGATCGTAACGCGTTTGCATCCCAAAGTACGAAATCGTCCCGGTCCCGGTGCGATCATCGGACGGCACCCCTTTGTCCAGAACAGTTTGGAGCGCGTTAAGGTAATGTTGCATGCTGATCCCCTTTTGGCGCTCGAATCGTAGCGCCCCATTGGGACATAGACCTACCGGAGCCTGCACGGGGCGGCAAAGCGTATCATGCCAAATATTCCCAAGCGACTGCACCATTTCACCGAAACTTAACCAATTCGGGTCAGACTTATTGGTAATCCGACGGCATCTTGCTGGATACCTTTGTCACCCGCCTGTTTCGCCATCCTACCGATTGGCTACCCGCAGCCAACAACTACATCTTGGGCAGCGTTGCCCAAAAGCATCAATATTACGTATAAAATGCGTGGTTTTCACTATCGCGCACGTTGACACGCACGCGCCCTTTCACGAAAGTGACACGAAACAATGACTTTGCAGGAAAAGCGGACGCCCTCATGACACGCACAACCCTTTCATTGGCCTTCGTGGCTCTTTTAGCAGCATGCGGCGACGGTCAGCCACTTTTCGATGAGGAGGTAGCGAGCGACGAAGGCACCCCCCTTGACGAAGTGGACTCTGGCAGCGATCCCGATAGTGACAATATCACAGACCCGGACGATATTTTAGCCAACGGCACAGTGTCGCCGCCATTGAATGGAGCACGCGCCAACCGTGGTGACATTGTCCGCGCAGAGGCCCGTAGTGGTTCTGGAGGCATTACATCGTCGTTCAACTATAATGGGACCGATGATACGTTCAACGTTGACGGCTTAGCGTTTGATGGGTTGAACACCTATCAGCGGTTCGCAACGCTGCCGCAGTTGGGTGATACAGCTGTTTATCGTGCAGATGCGACAGTGGCCGATTTCCTAACTGGAAATCCGGTTGGGCAACAGGTTCCCTATTTCGCGCTTTATGACACGAGCGACACAGCTTTGGATGACGGCACATTGCGGACATCTTTTGCGATCGTTCGGACCGGTGCCTATTCTGGTTTTGGCTTTGGTAGCTATGCCTATCAACGTGCCGGCACCACAACGCTTCCTGAGACAGGTCAGGCTACCTTTAGTGGCACGTATGCAGGCGCACGTATTTTCGACATTATTGCTGGTCTCGAACTGACGCAAGGCGACGTCACAATTGATATCGACTTTGACGATTTCAACGGCACGCCTGGTATCAAAGGATTGTTGAGCAATCGCAGGATGTTTGACGAATTTGGGAACGAACTTGAGACGTTTAATGAGGTAGATCGCGGCATCCGGCCATCGACCGCCGTCCAGACACCAAATCTCCCGTTTGTTGTGCGTGCATCTGGTGAAACAATCTCGTCAAACGGTGAGCTTGTCGGAGAAATTCGCAACCGCATCAGAGACCCTGCGACTGGCGCCTTTGTCACCTATGAAGATGGTAATTATTATGGCATTTTGGCGGGCGATCTCACCGACCCAGCAGACGGTGGCGAAATTGTCGGAGTTCTCGTCTTTGAAGTCGAAGACTCGCGCTACACGAATGTTAATGCTCAAGAAACAGGTGGGTTTATTGCTACACGATAAGAATTGGCGTCACAGCCTACCTATCGCAGCTATGGTAGCGGTCCTTTGGGCCGCGCCTGTGGCTTCTCAGGAAACACAACTTAATGCAGGTCAAGTCCAGCAAATAGCAATTGCCGCTTTGCGGGGTGGTGACCCTGTGACTGCTGCGCAGGCGGCTGACGCTCTGATAGAACGCGATGCGACCAATGCGGGCGCATTACTTTTGCGGACAGAAGCAGCCTTGATGGCTCGTGACTATGTAAACGCTGTAACCTTCGGGCGGCGCGCATACTGGAATGCATCAACCGGCAATCAGCGCTTTTCAGCATCGCGGCTTGTAGCGTTGGCGCATGCCGAACAGGGCAATGATACTTGGTCGCAAGTTTGGCTACGTTTCGCACGACAGGATGCACCAAACGATGACGCCCGCGAAGCTGTCGCCAAGGACTACAGATTTTTACGGAGGCGCAACCCGTTGTCGGTAAATCTGCGGTTTGGGATAGCTCCGTCGAGCAACGTCAACAACGGTAGTTCTAGCGAAACAACGGATCTGTTTGATCTGGGTCTTCCGTTCGTGTTGAATGGCAACGCCCGGGCGTTGTCCGGGTGGGAGGCGTCAAGCAGCGCAAACCTTAGCTATCGCGCGCACACTAACGAAACATCGGCGACATTCCTAAATCTTGGCTTTTCTGGCATGACGTATTTCCTGACAGAAAGTGCGCAACGCCAGGCTGAGGATGGCGTCGACGGAAGCGACTTTTCAAGCGCCACACTTAATTTGGGTGCGACACACCGCTTTTTGCTCGCACCGGGCCTGCAACCGACAAGCGCGACACTATCGTTCGGCCAAAGCTGGTACGGAGGCGATGCAAATGCGCGTTTTGTGACCGCTTCTGCCGATCATTCTTGGAAAGTCTCGGAAGCTGACACCCTGCTGTTGTCTGGCTTTGCTCAACGACAAACAAGCCTTGATGGTGGCGATCCTATCATGACCTATAATCTTCAAACGGTTTGGGCACGGGATTTGGCCGACTACGGTGACGTGGGCTTCATCTTAGCTGCACGTGACAGTCAATCCGACACCGCAGACTCAGACTATGATTCTGTCCGCTACGGCGTTAACTATGGCTTCCCAGAACCAATTTTTGGAATTCAGCTTGGTGCAAACTTTTCTTACGAAAAGCGTGATTTTGCACAATCGCGCTTCTCAGCACTTGGCCGAGATGAAACCATTACCTCTGCGTCTCTCCGCGCGGTTTTCACTAATATCGAATTCTTAGGCTTCCAACCTGTGATTAATATTGAGAAAATAGTTCAGGAATCTAGTATTGATTTGTTTGATCGTGACTTTGTGAACATTGGCTTTGATATCTCCTCATCTTTCTAGCCGTTTGATCTTGGCGAATTCGGGGTCGCGTCCTAGGTTAGCATCTACAACTTAAGGAGACCCCGAATGTCATTGAAATATTTGCACACCATGGTGCGTGTGAAAGACCTCGACGCATCAATTGCGTTTTTTGAGCTGTTGGGGATGAAAGAGACTCGCCGCCACGAAAGCGAAGGCGGTCGTTTCACGCTTTTGTTTATGGCAGCCCCCGGAGATGAAAACTGCCCAGTTGAGCTGACCTATAATTGGGATGGTGACGATGGCTTGCCGTCAGATGGACGCCACTTTGGACACCTTGCCTATCGCACGTCCGATATTTACGCTCTATGTCAACATCTTATGGACAATGGGATCACGATCAATCGCCCCCCTCGCGACGGCCATATGGCCTTTGTCCGATCACCTGACAATATTTCCATCGAGCTTTTGCAAGAAGGCGATAATCTGCCTTCGCAGGAACCTTGGGCAAGCATGGGAAATACCGGGCATTGGTAATTAGGACTGCACTCACCGTTGCGCTTGCGTTGGCCACCGTGCCTGCGCAGGCCTGCCGTTTGGCATTGGTTCTTGCGATTGATGTATCAAATTCCGTTGATGAGACTGAGGACCAACTGCAAAGGGCAGGCCTCGCAAATGCACTTTTATCACCAAACGTCGGAGATGCGTTTTTCATCAGCGAAGACCCAGTAGCACTGCTGGTTTTTGAATGGAGCGGTCGTTATCATCAAAAAGTTTTAGTTGAATGGCGCGACATCATAACACCGCTTGATTTAACCGTTGTTTCTGAAACGATAAGAGATTCTACACGCGGTCAACGTGATTTCCCAACGGCAATGGGCTACGCGCTTGGCTATGCCGCTACCCGATTACGCGAAAAATCAGCGTGTTTTGCAAAGACCATAGATATTGCAGGTGACGGTAAAAACAACGATGGCTTTGGACCAACTGAGGCCTATAACGCATTCGAATTTGAGAACGTGACTGTAAACGGATTGGTTGTGGATGCTTCCATTCTCGAAACCCGTGAAGATCTTATCGCATTTTTCACAGAGGAAGTTATCCGTGGTCCTGCCTCATTCGTAGAAGTGGCGGACGGTTTTGATACCTACGAAGAAACGATGCGTCGTAAGTTGATCAGAGAGCTCTTGTCGCAAATGGTTGGCGATGCCGGTTCTCCTGCACCTTCCCCACGCGGTTAATTAGCCGCATATTTTTAGTAAATATAGCGAATTTGTTCAGTCCAGTAACGTTCGACCCGCCGAAGTGCCGTTGAAATGTCATCCATCCCTTGATGATCGAGAACACCCCTGGTCATGAGTCCGTCTGCATGTGTCGCGAAAAGTTTTGCGACAATGACACGGACATTTCGCCCTTTTTCGGTCAGACTGACCCTGACAGACCGACGATCTACTTCTGATCGCTGATGATGCATGTACCCCATATCAACGAGCTTTTTCAGGTTATAGCTGACGTTAGACCCTTGGTAATAACCACGAGATTTTAGTTCACCTGCGGTAACTTCGTTATCACCAATATTAAACAACAACAGGGCTTGCACCGCGTTGATTTCAAGAACGCCTACGCGCTCAAATTCATCTTTAATGACATCAAGTAACAAACGATGAAGTCGTTCGACTAGTGTCAGCCCATCAAGATAACTAGCCATGAAAGCGACGGTCGATACCTGTTCAGGATCGGTATTTCCCGTCGCCAACTGGGAATGAATGCTCATCATTTTCTCCATTAATTGCTGCGTGCTCAAGCAGTGACAGGAGAATCCAAATATTTCGTTAAATTTGTTAGAAATCAGAGGTGATCAATTGGGGCGCGTCAAGCCAGACGCAAGGTCCATGACGGCTGCCATGATGTCCGTGTACTGCGCGGGGGCAGTACCTTGGCGCGTAACCCAAGCATAAAGGTCATGGTCATATTCCGACAAGAAGGCGTCATATGTCGCCAACTCTGGGTCGCTTAGCCCCGGAAGATGTTGGGTCGCATACGCCGTCAGAATCAAATCCATCTCTTTGATGCCGCGCCGGATTGACCGCATATGCAACCGCTTAATCTTTGTCTCGCGTAGTTCGGTCATTGTTCTTTCAGCACCTTACGTAGTCGTTTTTCAAGTTCGCCCAATTTGACAGAAGACTTGGCAATTTGCGATCGAATTTTGCGCATTTCAGCCAGCATGCCGCTCACATCGGCAGACAATACTGATGTTTCTTCGGGGTTATCAGGCCCTTCGCCTACACCCGTCAGCAACCATCGCAAAGACACTCCCAAAAGCCCAGTGAGCATTTGCAAACGGTTCGCGCGCGGTTCTTTCCAATCGTTTTCCCACGCATCTAAGGTTTCACTTTTCACCCCGATTTGCGTCGCCAGTTCGATCTGCGTCAGCCCTGCGGCGTCCCGTGCTGCTGCCAGCCGGTCCCCCAAAGTTGCGGCGTCGTCGCTATACCAATTGTTATCGCGTTCCATCATGTGATCCTTGTCGCTTGCGTCAGGGGTCGTCACCGCCCTATGACATGACTGACCGTTTTTTACCACAGGACCCGCGATATGACTTTTCTGTCTGCGACACTCGACCGCGTGCAACCATCCCCAACGATTGCTGTCACGACCAAAGCCGCGGAACTCAAGGCTGCTGGCCGTGATGTGATTGGCCTTGGTGCGGGTGAACCAGACTTCGACACGCCCCAGAATATCAAAGACGCGGCAGTTCTTGCTATCGCTGCGGGCAAAACGAAATACACTGCCGTGGATGGTATTCCTGAGTTGAAGCAGGCGATTTGCGCCAAGTTCAAGCGTGACAATGATCTTGATTATGTTCCTGCCCAAGTGACAGTCGGCACAGGCGGTAAGCAGGTGCTGTATAACGCCTTTGTTGCCACCCTTAACCCCGGTGATGAAGTGATCATCCCCGCCCCCTATTGGGTTAGCTACCCCGACATGGTCAAGTTAGGCGGCGGTGATCCTGTGTTCATCGAAGGTGTAATGGAAGCTGGATATAAGGTCACAGCCGACCAGCTAGAGGCCGCGATCACACCAAAGACAAAGTGGTTTTTGTTTAACTCTCCGTCCAACCCAACAGGTGCTGGCTATTCTTGGGACGAATTGAAAGCCCTGACTGATGTGCTGCTTCGTTACCCGCATGTTTGGGTCATGACTGACGATATGTATGAACATCTGGCCTATGGCGACTTCAAATTCTGCACTCCGGCCCAAGTCGAGCCTGCTTTGTATGACCGCACGTTGACCATCAATGGCGTGTCCAAGGCCTACGCGATGACAGGCTGGCGTATCGGATATGCAGCGGGTCCTGAAATGTTGATCAAGGCGATCCGTAAGGTTCAATCGCAGTCCACGTCAAACCCGTGTTCCATTAGCCAGTATGCCGCTGTTGAGGCGTTGAATGGTACGCAGGATTTCCTTGCCCCAAACAATGAGCTTTTCATTGGGCGCCGCGATCTCGTCGTCGATCTGCTCAACCAAGCTTCCGGTATTGTGTGCCCAAAGCCCGAGGGCGCGTTTTATGTGTATCCATCGATCGCAGGCTGTATTGGTAAAACCTCAGCCGCTGGCGTTGAAATCACAAATGACGAGGTATTTGCGACGGCATTGCTCGAAGAAACGGGCGTGGCCGTAGTGTTCGGCGCGGCATTTGGGTTATCACCCAATTTCCGGGTCAGCTATGCGACGTCAAACGCGGCGTTAGAAGAGGCGTGCGGGCGGATCAAAGGGTTTTGCGACACCCTGACCTAACACATCTAGCGCGCCTGTGGTGTGGCTGCTATGGTGTGCCACACCTACGCATTATACTGTAAGAGTTTTTCCCTATGTCTTCCGAATTGCCAGAGTATTATTTCCGGGTCCGCGAGAACGGAGCGCTTGTTTTTTGTTTAGACACAGAAAACCGTCAGCGCCGGATAGAGATGGATCAAATCGCCACCGTCAATGTCCGCAACGGTGAAGTGAAACCGCATGGTGATCGCGCGCTTACCGAGCCCGATATCGCCGCCATTCAAGACTGGCTAAACGACCGCGTTGCCCTGCTGGCCCAACGTGAGATTGACGATATTTTGCGCGCCGTGGACCATTTAAACCTAACGACACAGTGGGTTCAATCAAAGGCATCAGAGGAACAGCTAGATCAAGTGACGGATTCTTTGCTGCTTTCAATGCATGATTTGCGCACAACGCTGGTCCGCAAAAAGGCGGATCGTATAAAGAAAGAAACGGGCGCTACCACAGATTAGGCGGGATGCCCAATTCGCACAGACCGCGTCCAGAACCGCCAAAGCAACAACACAGACGCCACGCTAAGCCCCACAACAAGGCCAAGCCATAAGCCGACCCCGTCATATCCCATTGGGAAAGCGAGAAAATAGCCAACCGGCATCCCAATTACCCAATAGCTGAATGTGGCCATTATCATAGGGACTTGGGTGTCTTGCACACCGCGCAACAGCCCAAGCGCCATAACTTGCAGCGCGTCCACAACTTGGAACAGTCCTGCGCATGCCAGCAAGGCAACGCCGATTTTGAGAAGCTCAATCTTGGCCGGTTCATCCGGATCGATGAAGGCTAAAATCAACGGTTCTGGTATCAGAAAAAACACAAACATCGTCACGAATGCAAACACCGCAGACAACGTGATTGCGACCTTACCGCCACGTCGTAGGCTTTCCTCGTCGCGCCGGCCCAATGCCCGCCCTGCCCGCACAGTGGCCGCTTGGGAAAATCCAATGTGGACCATGAAAGTGAGGCTCGCGAGCTGGATAGCGATGCCGTGGGCCGCGAGGGGAAGCGGCCCCAACCAGCCGATCATCACCGCAGAGGCCGCAAATAATCCGCCTTCGGCCAATGATGTCAGTCCAATGGGCCAACCAAGTGCGAAAACCCGTTTCATGATCTCAGTGTCAGGCGCAAATACGTTTTGCATTAGTTTGAACTGCGGTGTTTTCCAAAGCGCATAGGTCAACAAGATTGCAACATTCAGGCAAGTCATGGTGAGCGATGCAATCGCCGCACCCTTAATCCCCATTTCAGGCGCACCCCAATTCCCAAAAATCAGCGCATAGTTTAAAAAACCATTCAGAATGGCCGTACCAATCGTTGACCACAGGATAATCGCTGTCTTCTCAAGCGCCGCAAGGAAGCTTTTGAAGGTCATGACAAGCAACGCTGGGATCATCTGAAACGCCACAATGTGCAGGTAGATTTGGGCCTCTGCAGCGACTTGCGCATCTTGGCCAATCGCAATCAGAATGGCCTCTGTCCAGATGAACGGGATCATTATCACGCCGCCGTAGATGATCGACAACCACAGCGCCATGCGCGTGGCGCGCCGCACTTGCTGGTCATCGCCCGCCTCTGCGGCCGCGGCCACCACAGGTGTCACCGCTTGCGCAAAGCCTGACCCCACGATGAACGTCAGAAAAAAGAACGTCCCCGCAATGGTAGACGCAGCAAGCGCCGTCACAGAATACCACCCAAGCATTACCGTATCCGTTATGTGGATCGCAAATTGCGCCAGATTGCTGAGGATCAAAGGCATTCCCAGCTTCATCACAGCGCGTGCGTGTTCGGAATTTGTGGTGGCGATTGCTTGCATGATGTAGGCTTATGCTTAGAAATTAGGCGGGTCCAGATCAATCGCATTGCAGGAGCATCCCATGTCGTTTTCAACTTTGATCGGTGACGCAACTGCGTTTTATGCAGCACTCGCAAAGAACAACCAACGCGACTGGTGGTTGGCAAATAAAGCCACCTATGATGAAAAGATCAAAGCACCAGCCCTTACATTGTTGGAGGCATTGACCCCTGCCCTAAGTGAAATCGCAGATGTGCCAGTGACCGCCAAACTTTTCCGTCCACACAGGGATGTTCGGTTTTCCAAGGATAAGACACCTTACAAGACGCATCTGCACTTGATGTGGAAACTCAAGACACAAGCCCGCCAGAACCCCGTTTTCTTCTTTGGGATAGGGTTGGATTACGTCAGCACCGGTGCAGGCGTGATGGCGTTCGACAAGCCGGTGTTGGAAGACTGGCGCAAGTTTGCGGATATGGACACGGACAGGATGATGCAGATCATCGGCGGGGTTGAAAACCTTGGGTTCAAGCTGCGTGATCCTGAGCTAAAGCGCATCCCACCTGCGTTTGACAAAGACCATCCAGCGGGTGAATTATTGCGCCGCAAGGGGTTGGTCGCCAGTGGAGAGCTTAATCAGGGCGTGACTGATTTGCCCCGCGCCATCCTCTCAAACTTCAAAGACCTGTGGCCGATCAATGATCTGCTGATCCAGATTGCAGAGGCTTAGCAGCGCCAAGAAGCAGGCGCGAATAAAGCGTGTGCAACGGCGTCAGAACCTTGACCAACGGACTAGTCGGCGTCACCGCTGATCCAAAATAAAGCCGGGTGCCGTCCGGGATCGCCTTCACCATAAACCATGACCGCGTGAGGCGTGCCATATCACATAACAACGCTTGGTCGCTGGTACGATCCTCAACGGTCCAGACCGCAAATGTCATTGCTTCACCGTCCGCCACTGCCAGCGCATCTGCGTCCGTTGACGGCTTACGTGCAGTAATTTTGAGAACAAATCGTTCAGCCCGAAACAGCCGCGTCGTGTAGAATGCCATCATGAAATCAGACAAGCCAATCGTGCCCGCGACGTCCTTCACATAACAATCGGTGTAATTTAGCGGGTCCTGCGCATACCGTTGTAATAGCGCATTTTTGGGCAACGTTTCGGTGCGGACAGACATCTGTGACCTCTCATTATACGGTCGGTTAGTATTATGCCGATGCCGCGTTAAATTTTCCCATCAGGTAATCCCCAAACTGAATCGGTGGATAGACGTTTGACCCATCGAGCGGCACAATCGTGGCATCCCAATTGGGTTGGTAAAAATACGCCAGCGACATGCGTTTGGGCTGGTCAGGCTTGGCCACGACACGGTGCAGCGTGCTGACCCAACGATCCGCTGTCCACCGCGCCATCAGGTCCCCAATGTTGATCACAAACGCATCATCTGGCGCAGCGACATCAACCCAATTATCGTTTTGCATGACTTGCAGGCCCTGTGATCCGGGTTGCGGTAACAGGATGGTGAGCGCACCGTAATCCGTATGCGCGCCTGCCCTTTGCTGGCCATCCGCCGCCGCACCTTTGGTCGCGGGATAATGCAAGGCCCGAAGCGCTGACACCGGGTCAGTGTTAAATTGGGCGAAAAAATCTTCGGGCAGATCCAGTGATTGCGCGAATGCCGACATAACCCGCGCTGCGACAGATTCGATTGCGCCATAATACGCCACCCAAGCCTCTTTAAAATCGGGCAGGTCCGGCCAAGGTGTCGGGGCAAGGGCAAACGCACTCCCAACTGGATCGTCGACTTGCGCGTTCAATATGTGGGGCCTGCCGTTAAAGCTTTCTTTAAGATCAGGTGGGGTGTCGACGCCCTTGCTGCGCGCCAACGCCTCAAGGTTGGGACCAAGATAACCATAGGGTGCGCCGGGATAAACCGGACGAACGGATTGTTTCGATGCAGCATCTTGTGCAAAAAAGGTATCCACTGCGGACCACATATTTGTGATGACGTCCGGATTAATGCCGTGGCCAGTGAGAACAATAAACCCAGTGTCGCGGCACATCTGGTCAAGTTGTGCGGCAAGTTGTTTGCAGATTTGTGGGTCTGCTGTCTCAAACGCAGTCAGATCAAAGGCACCGATGGTCATGTCGCGGTCCCTACCTGATCACGCCAGCCATGTTTGGGGGCAAAGCCGACCATCCGTTT
>JAPKCP010000078.1 GCA_028822885.1 Yoonia sp.
GTATTGATACACGCAGCCTCACACGCAGGTAAAGTTGTATCAAATATCTGCGCTAAATCTTTACCAACAAGATCAATGCCACGCTCGTAAATCGTCCGGGTCTGCGGCATGGCATCCTGCGCAATCGCGCTGCTTCCCCAAACTGCGCAGATCGCAAAAACAAACGAAATCAGAGCACGATTCATGCTTAAACCTTTCATGAAATACACTTTAAATCTGGCACAGATAAAAGTGCTAGACTAGGCTGGCCATTCACCCATAAACGATCAATGCTTACCAAAACGTCAAAAAATAGCTATTTGAATAGGCCTAGTGGAAGACAACGAAAATCTTAACTTCGCTTAACCACTCGGCTTTAAACCTGATCTTGCATAAAAGAGCCTACAGTATCCAAGCATATTTAAACTCACTTTTCAACAATAGACAGCCATCCATCTTTAGCGCCCTTGTAACAGGGCAATCCGGCATCCCCATTGGCCGTATTCCGTTTCATTGCATGCGATATGCCAGTGACGTGCACCCCTAACGCGCCTCCAAGTTTATGCTGAGTCCCCAACAAAAGGACGGACAGACAAAGAAACTATTTACGCGCGAACAGATCATAGCACTGATGAAGGAACAGGACGCTGACGTATATCGACGGTACGGGATCAGTCCAGCAACGCCTCTATCCACCTTAGATCATGCCATTTGCAGTGCGTTCTCTGCCTCAGTATCCTCAACTGGCTTGCGGATGCACAGGCGCAATAGTGGTGGCACGGTCAGCAAGGTCAGAAAAGCGGACATGGATAGCCCCCCGACGACGACTGCGCCAAGGCCCCTATAAAGCTCAGAACCTTCACCTGGGAAGATGATCAACGGCAACATCCCCATCACACTGGTCAGCGTTGACATAAAAATCGGTCTGATCCGGTTGCGGGTCGCTTCCTCAATCGCGGCGATTGGCTCCATCTTTTCTTCTCGCAGATGATAAAGCGTCTGGTGAACAATCAGAATGGCGTTGTTCACCACAATCCCGACCAGAATGATAAACCCAAGCAACGTAAGCATATCAAGTGGTTGCGTTTGATATAGGTTCAGAAGTGCTAGACCGCCGACACCGCCCGCTGCGGCAACAGGCACTGCAATCAAGATCACAAGCGGGAGAACGAAGCTTTCAAACAGGATCGCCATGACAAGGAACACGATGATCAGCGCCACGATCAGATTGATCTGGATGGCCTGCCACGTCTGGCTAAGTTGATCTGCCGTACCGGAAACGCTGAGACGAATGTCGCTGGGTAGCCCCTGTTCTTGCAAGACGGCCACAACTTGCGTTTCCAGAAGCTCTACTGCCTCTTCTAACGGCAAATCATTGGATGGCCGAATTTCTAACGTCACGGTTCGTAGTCTTTCGCGATGTCGAATTTCGGTCGGACCAGCCGTCAAAACCACATCAGCCAGTGCAGACACTGGGACGATTTGGCCGCTCGGTGTCACCACAGGAAAACTTCCCACGTCCTGCGTGCGCACAGCTGAAATGACCGACGGATCACCCTTGAGAACCAAATCAACCCGGTCTGAGCCAATCGTGACCTGTGCGACACGTAAGCCGTCGTTGAATGCATCAACGGTTGCCGCGAGCGCAGAGCTATCTAGTCCTGCGTCTGCCAGTCGTAACCTGTCCGGGATCAAACGCACCTCTGGCGCGCCCAGCTCAAGCCCGGGAATGGGTCGGAATTGGTGCCCTTCAGACCGTGGCAACAGCTGTGAAACAATGCCAAAAGCGCGGCCTGCGACCCCAAGAATTTCGGTCAAATCTTGACCTGAAATGTTCAACTCAATCGTGCGCCCACCACCAACGCCGCGTCCAAACAGCGATGGCTGGGTCATGAAGCCAAAGGTGCCCGGTTCCGCAAATATTGGACTGCTGAGCACAGGAATTAGATCGCCTGCGCGCTGACCATCAACCGCGCCCGCACCGACAAAGGATGTTCCCGGGGTCGCCACAAAAAAGAAGCTATCAATCGTGGGCGTGCCGTCTTCCATTGCCAAGGCTGGGGCTGCTTCCCACAACGGTTCTGCAACCGCTTCGATCCGTTGGGCAATCGTCTCAGTTGTTTCGAGATTATAGCCCGGTGGAGGAATAATGAGACCAAAGACCAGATTGCGGTTACCCTCAGGCAAATATTCAAGACGCGGCAAGAAGGTCCAACTTGCAACGGCTGCGCCCCCTGCAATCACCGCTACCATCACGATGCCGACTGTGCGGTACCGCACTGTCATGCGGACGTAGGCCATGACCGCACGGCGAAAACCGATTGCAATGTGATCAATACCCCAAAGGCGCATTGGCTTTTGGTCATCAGCCCGTAGCAGTCTGCTTGCAAGCGCGGGGATCACAGTGACAGCGACCAGCAGTGACAGCAGAACAGACACAGAGATCGCAACTGCAATATCCCGAAACAACTGACCTGCTTCAAGTTGCATGATCAGGATCGGAACAAAGACCAACACCGTCGTCAGGGCTGATACAAGGATCGCCCCCCAAACCTGCTTTGCCCCAAGATATGAGGCCTCGCGCCTGCTGTAACCTGCCTCGCGCAGTCGAAAGATATTTTCCAGCACGACAATCGCGGCATCCACAATCATCCCGATCGCAAAAGCGATACCCGCCAGTGAAATCACGTTGAGGGTCCGACCAGTAAGCGCCATGACTACAAACGTTGCCACAATGGATACTGGGATAGACAGCGAAACGATCAGGGTTGCACGCGAACTCCGCAAGAAAAGCATTAGGATGAACGCTGCCAATGCCGCCCCAATCCAGATATTTTGCACCACAAGGTCAATCGCACCTTGGATGTATATTGTCTCGTCGTAGACTTGTACGGCGTCTAAACCCGCGTCATTCAATGGACCCGCTTGGAGTTCGGCCAACACGGTGCGCAGTTCTTCCATAACAGCGATCACATTCGCGCCAGAATCCCGTACAACGTTGAAGGCAAGACCGGGTTCCCCTTTGAAACGCAAGCGGGTGGTGGATTCTTTGTAAGCAAAGGCCACCTCTGCCACGTCCATGACCCGCACACGGCCCACGCCGCCCGTGGCCACACCAGAGCGGAGCACAACATTGCGGATCGCTTCTTCGGTGTTAAGGCTGCTTTCAGTGCGCACGACATAGCGTCGCTTGCCTTCATCGACGTCACCAGCTGAGATTGATATGTTCTCCGTCCGCAATGTCCGTACGATCTGTGGAACCGTAAGGCCGTAGCGCGACAACCGCTGCGGGTCGATCAAGATCTGTAATTCACGCTTTGTCCCGCCAAAGACATTCACCGCTGAGACGCCTTCGATCCGTTCGATCCGGTCCTTCACGACATTCTCTAAAAAATCGCCATAGGTAGACATCGTGCGGGTGTTACCCTCTTGCGCCGTTAACAAAACCCACGCGATGGGACTATCGTCTGCGCCAGAGGTATTCAGCGTCGGCTGGCTTGCCTCATCGGGGTAGCCGCTGACCCGGTCAAGGCGGTTTGAGACCAAAAGCAACGATTGGCTCATGTCCGTCCCGACCGCGAATTCCAGCGTAACAGAGGCTCGACCCGTGCGTGACCGGGACGTCATGATTTCGAGGCCATCAAGGCCACGCAGGGTTTCTTCCTGCGGGTTAACAATTTCGCGTTCAATCTCAGATGGGGCGGCACCGGGCCACGCGGTATCAACCACAACAATTGGCTTACGCACGTCAGGGGCAAGTTGAATGGGAATGCGCGACAAGGCAAGTGTGCCGAAAAGAACCGCAATCATAACAGCAGCAACAACGGCTATGGGGCGATCAATAGCGTAACGGATCAGATTCATCAGTTAGTCCCTAAAACAGTAGCCAAAAGGTCTTGTCCGGGGCGCAGACGTTCGTTGCCACGCACAACAACTAAGTCGCCGGGCTGTAAGCCATCTAAAACTTCATAGCGATTGCCCAGTGCGACCCCAATAGTGACGTTTCGTGGCTGGGCTTTGTCATCAGCCACCACATAAACGGTCCAGCCAACGGGGGCTTGAACCAATGCATCTTTCGGAACAGACAACACCTCGCGTGGGGCACCGATAGGAATATCGACCGTCAACGATTGGCCGACAGCTACAAGACTGCCACCCTCATTTCCCGTGCTGGTCAACAAAACAGCGCGTGTGCGTGTGGACGGATCTTCGATTGGCAAGACGGCCCGTAAGCTTAAGGTCAGGACCGTGCCATCTTCAGTTTGCGCCGCGACCTCTACGCCCGGCATCAAAGACCCGACGTAGCGCGCTGGCACATCTGCACGCACTTCAAACGCACTGGTGTCCAACATACGCACAACAGGTGTCCCGGCCTGAATAAACGCGCCGGGGATCGTCGAAACTTCAAGAATAACCCCTGAAAACGGGGCTGTAATTTGACTGCGCTCCAACTGATATTGCGTTTCAGCAAGCCGCGTTTCAGCGGATGTTTCACGGGCTTGGGCTTCTACCAATTGTGATCGGGCTTCTAAAAGATCAGCTTGCCCGTCGTCAAAACGCCCCTGACTAAAGGCAGATGTGCTGCGCAACGCTTCAATGCGGTCGAACACGATTTGCGACCGGTCAAGCCGCGCTTTCGCGGTCACGGTACCAGCTTGGGCTTCAGCAATCTGGGCTTGGGACTGATCGACGCGTATCGTGAGAAGTTCCCGGTTCAACTCGACCAACAAATCACCTTGCGCGACCGTGTCGCCTGCCAAAACTTGGACGCTTTCGACATAGCCTGCAATTCTACCAGCAACAGCGCCGCTGCGAGCGGTGACAACCCCTGCAAAAACAGGAACGGTTTCGGACAAAACAGATGTTTCAACCGCTTGAACGCCCACGGCGGCGGGTCGGCCTTGTGCGTGGGCAACTTGGGGGCCAATTACGACTAGAAGCAATAATGCCCAACGCAGAAAGTTCATTTACAAATTCCTTATTCAAGCTTGAACTTAGCCTGCTATTTTGAGAAGCAAGTCGCGCTCCCTCAAACCGCCGATAAAGCAGACCTCAAGTTTGCTACCTGATGCATATGCTTAAGGGCAGCCCACTCAGGTCAATCCTTTGTGATCACGCAAACCTTTGAACCCACTGAACGCGAGAAGGTCGCAATTTTAGTGGCAGGCATGCCCGTTATTCCCTCAAACCAACCAATACTTGAGTCGGGTTCAAAGACCGACATCGTTCAGGTTTGGTGGAAATTTTCTGCGGATTGGTCGTATAAGCAGCCGTTGACGCACATTGCAGGGTAGATGACGTTCAAACCGCAGGACAAAGTTCCCATCAGCGAAACGGTCAATCGGTTTTCGGTTTTTATCTATGCAGCGGCGCGATAACAAATTGAGAACAGCAAATACCGAAAAGAGAATAATCCAATGCACGATGACAAAACCACAATGATGGCGATCGTGACGACGGGTAACGGCGGATATGACAAGCTTGATTACCGCGCAGTTCCAATGCCTGTTCCGGGCCCAAACGAGGTTTTGCTTCGCGTTTTAGCGGCGGGTGTAAACAACACTGACATAAACACGCGCCTTGGTTGGTATTCATCAAGCGTGACAGCCGACACCAGTGCGACGGCGCAAACGCAAGAGACTGACGCCCAGCAAAAGGATGACGGCGGTTGGAACGGTGCAACGCCATTCCCGCTTATCCAAGGAACAGATTGTTGCGGAACGGTTGTGCAGGTCGGCGAAGGCGTAACCCCAGACCTGATGGGCAAGCGGGCTTTGGTGCGCGCCTGCATGCGCCCGAATGGGTATGACGTAATGGATAACGTCTGGATGGCCTCTGACTTTGACGGGGCGTTCGCAGAGTATGTCAAAGTGCCCGCAAGCGAAGTTTTCCCCGTCGTTTGTGACTGGACGGACGAGGAACTTGCTACGATACCATGCGCGTACGGCACCGCCGAAAATATGCTTCACCGCGCGGCTGTTGGCGCTGGCGATGTTGTGTTGGTTGCAGGCGCGTCCGGTGGTGTCGGCTCTGCCACGGTGCAGCTTGCAAAACGCCGTGGCGCGAAAGTTGCGGCCATTACCAGCAAAGAGAAGATGGCGCAGCTGCGCGACCTCGGTGCGGACATTATTATAGAACGTGACGAGGACCTTGTGACCCGCCTTGGGGAAAACAACGTCAACGTCGTTGTTGATAACGTTGCAGGCCCGAAATTTCCACAAATGCTGAAGGTATTAAAGCCCGGCGGACGTTATGTCTCGTCGGGTGCGATTGCAGGCCCTGTTGTCAGTTTGGACATGCGCGACATGTATTTAAAGGACATAACACTGATCGGCTGCACAGCATGGGACGCCCCAGTGTTTTCTAATCTTGTGTCATACATCGAACGAAATGAAATACGACCACTTGTCGCCAAGATATTTCCGCTTGAGCAGATCGCGATGGCGCAGCAGGAGTTCATGCGCAAAACGCATTTTGGTAACTTCGTTTTGGTTCCAAGCCAACGCGCGACGTGAACGCTTGAAGCAAGCTGTCACAAACGATCAAGGCGCCTTGGTTTTCACATGATGGTCACCTTGATGTCTTCACCGCTCGCTACAGCCTGCCTGAAACCCATAGTCGCAATGCGCTTTCAGCCGTGCTGTATCTTGCGCAGTCCAGCCATCTGGCGCTGTGGCTTGAACCCAAGGGTCAATATAATCCTGCGCATAATAAGCGTGTCCATGACCCGGAGGCGCACCAAAAGACAGCGCCATATCCATTGCCAATTGGAACTGGGTCACAATTGGGATGAAACGCAGGTGCTCTGACGCATCTTGCGCTGGTGGATCATTCATCCAAGGGGGTGCCCGCCACAGCGAATATGGATCATAAAAGACGATCGGATCACTTGAATACTGCAAGAATACAATCCGCATTTCGCCCCAGTCCGCTTCTGCTTCGGACGCGTCAGACACGCGTGAAGCGTAGCGCACTAAGGACCCATCCCCAATTGTTGGCAATTTCCACGAACTCCCCTCGTTTCGCGTGTTTTGAACATAATTCCAAAACCCAGACGAAAAGGGAGGGCCTGCCCAGAACGCACCATCAATAGGATCATCCACAAGCCGGAAAAGGTTTGTGGCATACATCGAAGACCATGCACCAAGGCTTAATCCATGAGCATAAAGTCTGGGGCGATTGTCGTGCGACAGTGTTTTCCAATATTCGTGAACCGTCGCAAGTGTCGCAGTCGCTTGGATCAAACCGGTATCCGTCTCAAAAATCAGCGCAAGCGGCGATTGCAGATAGGAATATTGCGAGCCAACCGTCGCAATATCTCCACCGTGCATGTATTCGACTGGATCATGCGATCCGGGGTCCATCCAACCCGTGCCTGTGGGGCTTGCGACAATCAGCACCTCACGGTCGAACGCACCGAGCCTTTTCAATTCTGCAAGGGCCAAATCTGCGCGATCTTGCGCTGTTTCACCGTTGGCCCGGCCCACATAGACGCGGATCGGATCAAGTGCGGGAACCCCAGTAAAGGCGGCAATGTCTTCTGCATCAGGACCGGAGGTCAAGAAATCGCGGCCCGGTTCACCAATCCCACCCCAATCTACCAACGAAGCAGCACTACCAGTTATCCGCGATTCTGTCGGTGGCGGCGGTGCCGTATCAAAAAGGTTTTGCGCAGTCTCGTAACTTTCATCAAGAATACCAATCGCGCTATCCAAAATTCCATCGCGCGTGACGACGAATAGCAAAACCAAAACGGTAATCAGGCCCAAAACATTTGCCCGCCGTTCTGGCATAATGCGCAGCAAACGCGATTGAACAAGCCTAAATAGCGCAGCGATCAACGCACCAAACGCAAATGCAATTGCGAAAATTATAACAGCAACAACCAAGATTTGCACCAGATGCAGCGCATCAGCAGGCTCTAGGCCCATTTTGCTCCGCAAGTCATTCTGCCACGTCAAACTAGACCTGATGGTCCAGGCGAATAGAATGAAAACAAGCCCTGCGGACAGGCCCACTGCCTTTCGTGCGCTTTTACCTGTAAGTACTGGCATATCGGCAGTGCGCCAGATCAGAGCCATCATTTGCCCGGAAAAATAGCCAAGTGCCATCATCAGCCCACCAAGAACACCCTGCACAAGCGGCCCACGCGGAATAAGTGACGGGGTCAGCGACGCCGCAAAAAACAGTAGTCCAAGAAGTAAGCTTGGGATCGAGAAGGGTCGCAACAAGGTCGAAAGAAGTCGCATCAAATACCACCATGGGTCGTTAGAATGATCTTACTCATGGTTTAGTATTAAACGAGTCGCTGGCGCATGTAAGCTAACAAACGCGATCTAAACCTAAGCAAATTTCTACGGGTCGGTACAATTAAATGAACCCAGTTTCGAAGCTGCACAGCACAGGCCAAGACGTACCGTAGCAACTTGCCGTTTCGCCGTCTACGAAACCACCGGCACTTTAAATTGCCACGTCCACGCACGAAGATTTTAGTTCGATCTACAGGAACCGGTTCTGACTTTATAACACCCGACCGCTTCTTAACCTATGACCAGATCTGTACCCGCTAAATCCATAATCTTGAGGCCAGCAAGAACCTCAATACGCGTTCGGTGATTGTTCGCCATGACCGCATTGAACCGCTGTATTTAACCAATGTTTTGCGACTATGGTGGTGACATGACCTTTGATCCTTTCATCGCCGCGACACGATTTGGCACCGGCTTATCGCCTATCCACGCGCTGCCCGCATCAGTGGCTGATGTCGTGGCGGACTTGCAAGGTGTGGACACCATGGCGCACGAAATCATCATTGCGCCCTTCGCAACCGCGACGCCCAGTCCGGCGGCATTTGTGACGCTGCGGCGTGCAGAAAGGGCGGCGGAGACCGAAGACGACAAAACCCGCACAGCCGCCGCCGTGCAGCAATGGCGGGCAGACGCGCGGACGCTGCAATATAAAAACGCAATGAAAACAATGGCGCGCAGTATGGCGGCCCCCTTGGGTTTGCGGGAACGGCTGACAGCATTTTGGGCAGATCACTTTACGGCCAAGGGGCGCAACTCCCTTATTAGACCCATGATCACCCCCTTCATCGAAGAAGCAATCAGGCCGCACATCACTGGTTCGTTCGTAGATATGCTAACAGCGGTCGCGACCCATCCGGTCATGCTGCATTACCTCCAACAAGTCGAAAGCCATGGGCCAGCAAGCCCACGTGGGTTGCGCCGTGGCAAAGGGCTGAACGAAAACCTAGCCCGCGAGATGCTCGAATTGCACAGCCTTGGTGTCGAAGGGCGGTACGAGCAAACGGACGTGAGAGAGCTTGCAGAGCTTTTGACGGGGCTAACCTATCACCCGCTGTCCGGTTTTACCTTTGATGATCGCATGGCAGAACCGGGGGCAGAAACCGTCCTTGGTATCAGTTACGGCCCCGCCGCGTCCCTGAACACGATTCAGACGGCCATCGCAGACCTTGCGACGCATCCCGATACATCTCAGCATATCGCGCGGAAACTGGTCGTTCACTTTATTAGTGACCAACCCGATGAAGCCCTTGTCGCCAGTATCGCTCAGGTCTTTCAACAGACTGACGGCGACCTACTTTTGTGCATGACAGCACTGCTAGATCACCCTGCGGCTTGGACGGCTGACCGGGCCAAAGTGCGACCACCGATTGAATTCATCACGGCCTCGTTTCGCGCCCTGAACGTCAGTCCAGAGGCTATCATCACCGCAGATCAGCAGACCATTCGGCGCTGGATCGAACGGCCTCTGCGGATCATGGGACAGCCGTTCCAAGACCCCGTTGGGCCCGACGGATGGCCCGAAAGGCCGCAAGACTGGATCATTCCACAAACTATGGCGGGTCGGATTTCATGGGCGATGCGGGCGCCGAAAGAATTCACCGACCCACTGCCTGATCCACGAGATTTTGTGCGGACAGCCCTTGGAAACGCGGCCCCTGAAGCGGTCATTTTCGCGGCAGCGTCAGCAGAAAGACGTAGCGACGGAATTGGCATTATCCTTTCCGCACCTGCGTTCCAAAGGAGATAGAGTATGGACCGGCGAACCTTTCTATCCACGATTGGGTGCTCGCTTGCAGCCAGTCCACTACTCGCACCGATTGCACTGGCCAATGCGCCCGGGGACAACCGGCTTGTCGTGATTATCCTGCGGGGGGCTATGGACGGTATCGATGCGTTCCGGCCATTGGGGGATCCCGACTATGCCGCACTCAGACCCGATCTCAACGATGGGCAAGCAATCGATCTGAATGGGTTCTGGGGGATGCATCCAGCCCTCGAACAACTGCTGCCACTTTGGAAAGCAGGGGAAATGGGGGTCGTTCCCGCCGTCTCAACACCTTACCGCGATAAGCGCAGCCATTTTGACGGTCAGGACATGCTTGAAGCCGGAGGCAAAGCGTTAGACGGGACCATCAACGACGGCTGGCTGAACCGGCTCATGCAAACGATGCCCGGGGCGCAGCCCGACTTGGCTTACGCAATCGGACGCGAACAAATGCAAATCCTAACAGGATCGGCCCAAACAGCGCGCTGGTCCCCCGAGGCGCGGTTGAACATTTCACCCCAAGCAGAGCGGCTGCTGGAACTTGTCCTTCATGAAGACCCGCTGTTCCAAGTCGCATCCGAGCAGGCCATCGCAATCGCGAGCCAAATCGGCTTGGAAAGAGAAGCAGACGCAACAGCGCGGGAAAACATGGCAGCAGATCCAATGATGGGCGGCGTAGCCAGTACCGGACAACATATCCAAATCGCACAATTTGCAGCAGCGCGCCTACGGGGCGATGCACGGATCGCAAGTTTTTCAATCAATGGCTGGGATACCCACTTGAACCAAAAAGCAGGGATAAGCCGGGCGCTTGGGCGGCTCGCAGATACGATCCTCACTTTGCGCAGTGGGTTGGGACCCGATTGGTCGAACACGGCCATTCTCTGCGTGACCGAATTTGGACGCACAGCACGGCAAAACGGAACCAAAGGAACAGACCACGGAACCGGTGGGGCGCTACTGTATGCGGGGGGTGCAATGCGGGGGGGCCAATTCGCCGGACAATGGCCGGGTTTATCAGAGGCGAATTTATACGATCGCAGGGACATTATGCCGACAGCCGACATAAGGGCAACTGCGGCTTGGGTCATGCATGGGCTGTTTGGAACCAACAAAACCACCCTTGAAACGACGGTATTTCCGGGGCTTCAAATAGGGGACGACCCGGGGCTGCTGCTATAACGGCAAGCCCGATAGCGTCGGCTGGCGTTGCTCGCCCTTGGTTCATTAGGCATCAGTCGTCGCTCAACGCGCCGACACAAGCGGGACATACACCGCTTGAACCAAGGTCTGTTCCATAGGGAATGACCGCACTACAAGCTGGGCAGCTTCGCTTATCACGCTTTGCCGCACCATGTTGTCCTTGTTCTTAATCTTCCTTTTTTGATTTCTCTGGGCCCATCATCGGTCTCCTTATGCTTTGCGCAAAGCATAACGTAGCGACGGGCCGGATAAATTTCAAATTTCAAACTGAGACACTACCCGAAATACAACTGACGTTTATGGAGCATGCGGTGGCCAATTTGGGCAATGAACCTATCCGGACCGCGGGCGACCTGAAACGTTTTGAGACTGAGATGTCGCTTGCTGAGCGTTTGCCAGAGCGCAGCAT
>JAPKCP010000374.1 GCA_028822885.1 Yoonia sp.
ACATCATGGCCAATCATCGTCGTGGCGGTCGTGCGGTTCGCCATGTCCACAGCAACACGCTGACGCAGGCGGATTTGTTCGAAATCGGTGGTGTTCTCTCGGAATGTCTGTTCCGTCCAGCTGCCACTTTCGGCGTAATCGTAGAACATCTTGGGCGTGCGGCGTTTATGGATACGTTTTAGGTCTTGAATGGTCGTAATCACTGGCACGGGGATAATCCTTAGATTGGTGCACAATATTTACCAATTTCGATATCCCAGCGCAAGTGAGTAGAACTGATGCTTGCAGCGCAGGGCGTTGGTGCCTAGAAGCCCTAAAACGTAAAACCGGAGAACGCCGCCATGGGTTTCAAAATGGGTATCGTTGGTCTGCCGAATGTTGGCAAATCAACCCTTTTCAACGCACTGACCAAGACGGCAGCGGCTCAAGCTGCGAACTTTCCGTTTTGCACGATTGAACCCAACGTGGGCGACGTGGCTGTGCCTGACGTGCGGCTTGATACGCTCGCTTCAATTGCAGGGTCCAAACAGATCATCCCGACGCGGATGACCTTCGTGGACATCGCAGGCCTTGTTAAGGGCGCGTCCAAAGGCGAAGGCCTTGGCAATCAGTTCCTCGCGAACATCCGGGAATGTGACGCCATCGCACACGTGCTGCGGTGCTTTGAAGACGATGATATCACGCATGTTGAAGGGCGGGTTGACCCGGTTGAAGACGCGGACACAATTGAGACTGAACTCATGCTCGCGGATCTTGAAAGCATCGAGAAGCGGTTGCAAAACCTGAACCGTAAGGTGCGCGGTGGTGACAAAGACGCCGTGGATCAGGTCCGTCTTTTGGAGCTGGCTCAAGCGGCCATCGAAGACGGTAAGCCTGCCCGCACGGTCGCTATCGACCCAGATGACCTGAAACAGTGGAAACTTCTGCAACTGCTCACCACAAAACCGGTTCTTTATGTATGTAACGTCGAAGAAGACAAAGCTGGGACAGGCAACAGCCAATCCGAACGCGTTGCAGCAATGGCAGCTGCGCAGGGCAATTCCCACGTCGTAATTTCAGCGCGGATCGAAGAAGAAATTTCGCAACTTGAGCCTGAAGAAGCCGAGATGTTTCTTGGTGAAATGGGCCTCGAGGAAGCAGGTCTCGACCGCTTGATCAGGGCTGGCTATGAACTTCTTCACCTGCAGACATACTTCACCGTCGGCCCAAAAGAGGCACGCGCTTGGACGATTACCGAAGGCACAAGCGCACCCAAAGCCGCAGGCGTGATCCACGGTGATTTCGAACGCGGGTTCATCCGATCTGAGACCATTGCATACGATGATTTCGTGACATTGGGCGGGGAACAACCGGCCAAAGAAGCGGGTAAAATGCGCGCTGAAGGTAAAAGCTATATCGTTAAAGATGGTGACGTGCTGCACTTCCTATTTAACACGTAAACGCTGACGGCTTTGTGGCTGATTAAGATCGTCTGCATTTGATGTAAGACCATGTAAATCAGCCGACTAAAGTCAAATACGTTTGCTTGCAGGTTGGTCAGACTCGATTAGTTGCGCCTGAATCGCCTTAATGCGTTTGGGCGGCAAGGTCGGTGCAGCTTCTTGAATTTTGCTTACTTTGGTTTCAGCATCTATGATCAGGCCTGGGATAAACTGTGTTTCTGGCATGTTCTTCCAATACTTCTTGGGCATTTCAGACGTTATGGCACTTATCTTCACCCGGGCTGGGTTAAAGATATTGCAGAAATAGGTACCCCAAAGCGCTTCTGCGCCATCTTCTGGCAGTTCTGGTTTTTCGTCACCCGGATGCAAGCTAAGCTTACCGTCTGTGAATTTAGCAGTGACTGAAGGCGTGACAATCAGCCAGTCCATGTCGCTGAAACGCCGAGCAAAGAACTGCGCCGTTGGTTCCATCGTGTGGTGCGTTGGCTCAAACCAAGACCCAAAGCTACGGCGCGGCCCTGCAGCACGAAGGTCGCGAAATCGTACAAACGCCTTCATTTTGTGCTGACATCGACGCACGGCCTTTTCCATTTGACGTAATTTTGCAAGATCAGCATCTGCGCCGTCTGACATCAAGCTTGGTGTATCTTTAAGCCGCCAGAACAGTGCATAAAGCCGTGCAAAGCGTTGCGGATCTTTGTGCCAGACCACCACATTGGCCAATTCCACAAATTCTTTTGACACCTTCACTGGACGGCGTGGGGCGGTCAAAACCTCAGTGCTTTCAAACAATTGTGGTGTCTGCCCGTTGAAGTCCCAGATCACATCCTCTGGTTTTATTTGGGCAGACATCAAGCGCCGCGCCGCATCGCGCCAAGCGGTGTCCGTGCCAATCATTGGGATCATGACCGTCTGCATCAGAACAACTGCAACTGCTTTGGGGGCGGCGCATATCGCGCCCGCAAATTCACTGCGTCGGTTAAAGCCCCCAGCGTCCATCCCAATGCCGCAATAAACGGTTGGGCCTTTTTTAGTGAAGTCCCAAGCAGCAACAAAACTTCGTACCGCAGCGTTCGATGCCGCCGCGTTTGCAATATCTGGCCTAGGGTCTTTGTTCTAAAATCTGGAACGCGCAACGATAATCCCCGTGATGCTTTGTTCGCATTCGTAGGAAACAAAGCCCTGTTCTGCAACGCCCACGCCAGCTTTGGGTCGATCTCCAAATCCAAATGTCCATCGGCCCGTGCCGCTGTAATCTCTTCCACCTTAAATCCGTAAAATCGTAGTAACCAATCTGCCTGATAAAGCCGATGTTC
>JAPKCP010000375.1 GCA_028822885.1 Yoonia sp.
GGTCAGCGCTATTTGTAGATTTCAGGAAGTAGTGTTGTGGAGATCGCAGGAATAAATGCGATCATCAAAACGACAATGAGCATGAAGAAGACGAAAGGAACAGCACGCCATGCGATCCGCAGGATAGATTCACCAGTGATACCGGACACGACAAACAGGTTGAGCCCCAAAGGTGGTGTGATAAAACCGACGCCCAGTGCTGTGATCATCATGATGCAGAACTGAATTTCGTTCATGCCAATACTATCAGACAGCGGCTTGAGGATTGGTGCAAGGATGACAATATTGGGCGTTGTTTCCATGACGCAACCCGCTGCAATCAAAATACCAATCATCATCAAGATCAACAGTGTAGGATTGTCAGTCAGCTGTGTGATTGAGTAAACAAAGCCCTGCGGGACACCCATGATCGCGAGCGCTTGGGCCAGAGGCAAAGAGAAGGCGATGATTGGGAGGATAATGCCGTTTACCTTGGCCGAGCTCAGCAGCATCGCTGGGAAATCTGACAGCTTTAACGTGCCGATGATAAACCCGATGATGATCGTGACGATCACTGCCGTGGCACCTGCCTCAGTTGGTGTGAGGCGACCTGAGAAGATACCATAAAAAATGATACCGGGCACAATGAACGCATACCAACCTGAAGCGAGCGAGCGTGCAAGGTTGCCAAAATACTCAGGAATGGACAGATTACCGCCGCCTTCGTAACCATAAATCCGATTCACAACGATGTTCGTCACAAGGATTGAGGTCAGGATCATGACCCCCGGGATGATGGCTGCAAGGAACAATGTTGAAGCGGATATACCGAGCACAAGGCCGATAATGATATAAGCAATAGACGGTGGGATAAGGATACCGGTACAGGCACCCGCTGCCACAAGGGCGCAAGCATATGGACGCGGGTAGCCAGATTCGACAAGCCGGTCGATTGTCATCCGTCCTACTGCCGCAGCACCCGCCGCGTCAGAACCAGAAATCGCAGCAAACATACCGCAGACCAGCACTGTTGCAGAGCCAAAACCGCCTTTCGCGAATTGCGTCAGCGCCTCGGCCACATCAAGAAACTTGCGCGATAGGCCAGTGCGGACAAGTACATCACCTGTTAGAATAAACAGTGGCACAGCGGTAAGAGCAAATGCGTCAATCCCGTGGAACAGGCTTTCGCCGACGAGGCCTAGTGGAAGGTCTCCAGACATGACCAGCATTGCGATTGCTGCTACACCGATCGCCGCCCAGACGGGCACGGCTAAGGCACACAGTGCCACAAACATCATGACAGGAATGTAGAAATCCCAGCCCAAATCTACTGCTTGTTGAAGCGTGTTGAACAACATGTCTTATCCCCTCAATCGAACAGTTTATCGCCTTCGTAGACGGGGGTGCCGTCGCGAAGGCTGCGCAGATCGCGCAGGAGAGATTGGATCAGGCGGAAAATCATCAGCGCGAAACCAACAGGTACAGCGAGCAAGAACCAGACCATCGAAATACGTAGGCCATGGCTGACCGAACCGAATTTCCATGACACGTGCACAGCTTCCCAAGAATAAATCAGGGCTATGACTGCGACACCAAACATCACCAGATCACCGAAGATATACAGCAGTGCCTTAGGACGTGGCCGTAAGTAGTGCATCACGACATCGATCCGAATATGGACCCGTTCTTTGACCGCTGCTGCTGCCCCGATCCATGCGAGATAGATAAAGGAATAGCGGACGATTTCTTCGCCCCAGATAGAGGAATAGGCAAAGACTTCACGGCGCAAAACTTCGATGGCCATTGTCATGACAAGCATGACGTAAAAGACCAAAAGTGCCCATGTTTCAGCGTCTTTATTAAGCCGTTGTAAGATGTTCATGACGGACCCCGCGTGGTGCCTTGCCCGTAATATGGCATGGCCTGACTTGGTGTGACTTTGGTGAATTGTCGAGAGTTAGGCGGGCACCAATTGGCACCCGCCCGTCTATCTTAGGCGTCGTGGACGTAGTAGCGGCCCATTGTGCCAGCTGCTTCTTCCAGCTTTGCAAATGTGTCCATGGACCCGGCCAGCTCTGTCTTGAAGCTATCCCATTCAGCAAGTTGGTAGCCGCCTGTTGCTTTCCATTCGGCCAACTGGTCGTCGGACAGAGAATGGAATTCAACGCCAGACTTGCGCAGTTCTGCCATCGCGTAGTTACGCGCAGAAGGCACCTTGGACAGGTTCTGGTGGCGCGTAATTTCAGATGCTTCCATGATACCGTCTTGGATGTCGGCTGACATGGAGTTGAACCATTCAAGGTTACATGAATAGACCTGTGAATCAGGGACGGCCTGCGTGAATGTCACGTGTGACAGGATATCCTTGAAGCCGAACACATAAAGCGCGCCTACGGATGGGTCGAGCGCATCAGCAACGCCCTGCTTGATCGCAGAAGGTGTTTCGCCCCATGCAACTGGTGTCGGGTTCGCACCAACCATGCGGTAATACTGCTGCAACATTGCAGACCCAGGAACGCGGAATTTTACGCCAGCCAGATCGCCAGGTGTCATAACAGGACCGGAACCGCCTTTGCGTACAGCAACGACACGTGGGTCGATGTTGACGTAGAACAGCGCCTTAAAGCCTGCAGCTTCAACCTTTGGGTTCACTTCTTGGGCCCAAATGTCTGAGTGCACAAGGTTGGTGAAGCGCTGGTTTGAGCCACACAGGTAAGGCATATTGATCAGGTCAACGACGCTCGCAAACGGTGCGAAGTTCGAAAGTGAATGCTGTG
>JAPKCP010000079.1 GCA_028822885.1 Yoonia sp.
GCATGGTTGAGCATCCAGACAGCCTTGACGCAGAACGGGCTATAGCTGACGTTTCCAAATCCGGCTTGGTAGGTGATGAGATCGTACATGAGCTTCTCCATCTTGAGGTTGATCCCTAGGTAACGCATCCTCCTGTCACTTTTTGTCAGGATGTGTGATATGATGGGCCATGTCCCGCACACACCGCCTGTTCCAGTTGATGCAAGCCCTGCGCAATCACAGCCCACCTGTGACGGCAGCGGTATTGGCGACGGAAACTGGCGTGTCAGAACGCACGTTGTACCGCGATATTGACGCGTTACGCGGACTAGGCGCTGTGATTGATGGCACCGCTGGCTATGGCTATGCGCTGACAGAGGACCCGTCGCTGCCACCGATGATGTTCAACGACGAAGAGATCGAAGCGTTGGTTTTAGGTCTCCGTGATGTGCAGGCGATCGGTGATCCTGCGTTGGCCAAAGCAGCTGGCAACGCCCTGACAAAACTGCAAGCGCGGTTGCCCAGCGCACAGGCACACCGTTTGAAACACGCTGTTTTGGCAGTAAACCGACTTTACCCACCACCCGCACCGGGCATCGATGTCGCAGTCTTACGCCGCGCAACTTGGGACGAACGCACGGTGTCGTTCGGGTATGTCGACGTCAAAGGCACCGCGACCGAACGGTCAATCGACCCACTTGGCATCGTGTTCCTGCAAGACAAACATTGCGTGCTAGGCTGGTGCCATTTGCGCGATGATAGTCGGACGTTTCGACTGGACCGAATGCGCGACCTTATCGTCACCGAGAACAGCTTTCGACCACGTCGCATTCCAATGCTGAAAGAAGCACTTGCGCGGATCACGGCAGAGGTGGCGGACATGAAATCCCGGGATCAGCAAGATTCTGCGACGTGACAACAATCTAATATTGTCCCCCACCCAAACGATGTAACCTTAAAGGGTACTTTAGTGATTTGGGGCGCCGTCAATGTTTCGACAAATGGGATATGGCTTCGCAATTATTGGCGCAAGCGTAGGCTTACTTTCGGCGGCACCAATTGGCTTTGACCGCCCTGCCCCACAAGGTCCTGCACCGATTGTCCAAGTACAGGAAAATGGGTTCAACGCTTGGGTCGCTAGGTTTCGGGGACGCGCGCTAGCGCAAGGTATTTCTGCGCCTACCTTTGATGCCGCCTTTGCAGAGGCGCAATATCTACCGGACAGTATTCGGCGCGACCGTAATCAAGCCGAGTTTGTGCAGCCATTGTCAGAATATATGGGCACTGCCGCCTCTGACATTCGCGTTACGAATGGGCGCAGCATGATGAACGAATATGACCTACTGCTTGACAAGATTGAGGCGACATACGGCGTGGATCGCCATATTGTCGTCGCGGTTTGGGGCATGGAGAGCAACTATGGGCAACGGCGTGGGGACACGCCTTTAATCTCAACGCTTGCGACTTTGTCCTTTGATGGACGGCGCGGTCGGTTCTTTGAACAACAATTGATTGCTGCGTTGAAAATCCTGCAGCGCGGTGACGTTGCCCCAGAAGACATGACCGGATCATGGGCCGGGGCGATGGGCCACACCCAGTTTATCCCAACATCTTATCAGGCTTATGCAGTGGATATCACGGGCGACGGGCGGCGTGATATTTGGGCGGATGACCCATCTGATGCATTAGCCTCAACCGCTGCGTATCTAAGCCGGTTTGGCTGGCAAAAAGGGCACCCTTGGGGCGTCGAAGTGCGTCTGCCAAATGGATTTGATTATCGTAAGTCAGGCCGAAGTATTACACAATCGCCCGCTGATTGGGGGCTACTTGGCGTGCGCGGGACCGACGGCACTGCCGTTCCAAACTACGGGACTGCATCGCTCATTACGCCGACAGGTGCCCAAGGCCCTGCGTTTCTGGTGTTCAAAAACTACGATGTAATATCGCGGTATAACAACGCCCAAGCTTACATCATTGGAGTCGGGCATCTGGGGGATCGCATTCAGGGAATGGCGCCATTGCAGGTCGCTTGGCCCGAAGGAGAGCGATCCTTGAAACGTGCAGAGCGGCTTGAATTGCAACAACTCCTGACGGATGCGGGGTTTAGCACAGGCGGCGTTGACGGGGCGATTGGACCTATGTCGCGTCGGGCAATCCTTGCCTATCAACAGGCACAGGGAATTGCGGTAGATGGATACGCATCCTTCGGGCTTTTGCAGCGCTTACGCTAAGATCTTTTGCAGCTTCACCATCAAGTAAGTGTTGTTCGCTGAGAAATGCGCTGCTGTCCGGGTTTTCTGATTCAAACGTTGATCTAACCGGGCGCGCTTGCGCGGCGATATCACACGGCGGATCACCCATTGGATGAGGGACCGGGTCTTAGGACGTTGATCGGCGAGTTGCGCATCAACGCGGCCCATCCCATAGCCCACGACGTTGAACATACCCTGTTCGACATCAATTGAGGGGGCCACGCTTTGTGTAATGTCTTCTTCAAACATTTTCTCCACTGGTTGGGTAGCCAGAAAGTCCCTAAATTTTTGAATCGGATGGCCACCGCCAACTGTTGCCTGCACGCTGTCAGGCGCAAAACCTTCGCTGCGAAAGCAATCAGCGATTAGGATATGACCACTGGATTTCAGCAAAGGCAGACATTTTGAAATACCCTGATCAAGTGGGATGTACTGAAAGCTCTCTGAAAATAGGCACAGATCGAAGGGGCCAGTCAGGTCAGCATCCTCAAACATCGCCTCGTGTACGCGGGCCTCTGGCGCATTTGCCCGGCACCGTTCAGCAAGGAATGCGCTCGGCACAACAATCTCAACCTGATGACCAAGGGCGATCAGCTTTTTCGCGGTCTCTCCCGCACCACCGCCGATATCAAGAATGCGCAGCGGGCAGTCAGGCAGAAGTTTGAAGAGTGTCGCGGTGTAGGCTTCTTGTGCCGGACCAACATTGCCTGCGCAAATATCAAGCCCCTCCCACATGCCATAATGCAGGTTTTCTTTGCCCGTCAGCCAACGTGAAAACGTTAGGCCAATATCAAGACCCACAGACCGGCTATCAAACTTTGTTTTCCCCATGGAAAACATATTAGATGGCCCAGCCCAAAGGGAAACCTATTTTTGACGCAAAATCAAAGTTTTGGGGCAAATTCAGCAAGGACTTTTTCATAAACCTCACGTTTGAATGGCACAATGTTCGCGACAAGCTGTTCTTTGGGCATCCATTTCCATTCCGAAAACTCAGGATGCTCTGTCGCGATATCGATTTCGGCGTCAGTGCCGTGGAAACGCATCAAGAACCATTTTTGCTCTTGGCCACGATACTTGCCCTTCCAGATATTGGGGACAATCGCGTGGGGCAGATCATATGGAATAAGACCAGCACTTTCAGCTTCAACGGTGATCGACTTATCGGTTACACCAGTTTCTTCCCATAGCTCGCGAATGGCCGCATCTCGCGTTGTCTCGCCCTTATCCACCCCACCTTGGGGCATCTGCCAAGCGTCCTGATCCCGGTCTAACCGTTGACCAACAAAAATGTGGCCGCGCGGATTGGCAAGCATGATACCCACACAGGGGCGATAGGGAAGTTGGGCGATTTGGTCGGGTGTCATAAATAGGCCTTGGTGTTTCATATCTCAAATTCCTTGTCCGTTTGGACTGGAATATGGGTCAAGGTCCAGTGGTTATGCGATAACAAGCCGCGTTTTAGGGCGAATTCGGGGTGCAATCCAACGTAAATGGTCACGGCGGAAGGCAACACAGCCAGCAGTGGGCCGCCCAGCGCCCCGCCATTGATGAATAAAAATCGCAGAGCCACGGCCTTTGACCGCATAGGGCCAATTCCAATCAGTAATAAGGATTAGATCATACATCGGATCAGCGCGGCGCAGGTTTTCATGGCTGTACGGATATGGCGCGCGCACCATCATGTTGTAATCGATGTGACGCACATCATCAGACCAAAGATCACCGGGCCCAATCGGCAGCGCCCAATCCGCAGGTTTTGCCATACGATCAGCCCTATACAGCATACCAACAATGCGGTGCACGCCGCGCGGCGTCGCCATGTCGCCCTCAGCCTTACGGTTCGTCAGACCACCGCGCCCAATCGTGCGCGGAAACCGTCGCCCAAAGAACCGCACCCCGGTTGGCGTCACAACAAGATCAGTAGTTTTCACGCGCGGGGCTCCATCTTCATTTCGCCGAAACAACTCCCGCCGGAGGCTCCAAACCTCACAACATATGCCCAGACTTCGCGGCTTTGGTCGCGAGATAGGCCTCATTGAACTTGTTTCCCCCAACCTTCAGCGCGACACGCTCAGTGACGCTCACACCTGCTCGCTCCATCCGTGCAATCTTGGCAGGATTATTCGTCAGCAACCTGACAGCACCGAACCCCATCTGCTTCAATATTTCAGCCCCGATTCGAAAATCACGTTCATCGTCCTCGAACCCCAACCGATGATTGGCTTCTACCGTATCAAAACCTTGGTCTTGCAAGGAATAGGCCCGCATCTTGTTGGCCAGCCCAATTCCACGCCCTTCTTGGTTGAGGTAAAGCAACACGCCATTCCCTTCCGCACCCATCGCGGCCATTGCGCCGTGCAGTTGCGGCCCACAATCACATTTCAGCGATCCCAATAAGTCGCCCGTAAAACATGCCGAATGCAGCCGCGCGAGCACAGGTTTGGACCGATCTGGCTTACCAATCTCGACAGCGTAGTGTTCTTCTGCGCCGTCATCGGGGCGGAAGATATGCAAACGACCTGCCTCTGATACTACCAGTGGTAATCGCGCCGCGATGATCTGTTTGAGCGGGGACAGGCGCGTGTCCATGATTGCGTCAGCAGGGACGGTTGTCAGATCGTGGGCCTGCGCAAAACCTTCCACAACAGGCAAACAAACAGCGGCGGGTAACAAACGCGCCGCTTTCATAAGAACAATCGCCGCGCGGTGCGCATCAGCAGGTCCATCGCGTTGCGTTACAAAGGGACCTTTCATCGGCGCGCGCATATCATCGGCAGGATCAGCAATCGCTTGCACCCACGCGAGACCCGCATCCAAAGGCAGGACAACCCGCGCAATGTCACCATCATAGGCGCGTGCCTTCAGCGTCGCGGCCCTGCGCCCAGTCACTGCGATCACCGGTGCCCCGTCCAACGCGCCCAATTCTTTCAGCCGCACAGCGTCCAAAGTCTCAGCCGACAGCACCAAAAGCGGGTGCAATGCCTCTGCTCCAGTCACGACAACAGGCACGCCCATCCGCAAATCAGCCCGCGCCCGCGCCAGTCGTTCTGTAATATCTGGTGCGAAAGCCACGTCTATTTCCCCTTCATATGTTTCAGCAGATACCCGGTTTGAGGCGAAAGTGAAACATTGTGTCCATCAAATCACACGTACCTGTGAGGCGCACGCCCTCGTTCTTGATTGCACCTGCATTTGCCCTCACTTCTATAGCAGCAGCGAAGGATACCCCGATGGCCCAACTTAAGAAGATTCTACTGGTTGACGATGATGATGACCTGCGCGAGGCGCTTGGTGAACAACTTATCATGACCGAAGATTTTGATGTGTTTGAGGCCGATGACGGTGCCAGCGCAATGGTGAGAGCCAAAGAAGGCATCTACGATCTGGTGATTCTTGATGTTGGCCTCCCCGATACCGATGGCCGTGAACTTTGCCGCCTGATGCGCAAGCAGGGTGTAAAGTGTCCAATTGTGATGCTGACCGCCCAAGACAGCGATGCCGACACAATCTACGGCCTTGACGCTGGTGCAAATGATTACGTCTCAAAGCCGTTCAAGTTCCCCGTTCTTTTGGCCCGTATTCGGTCCCAATTGCGCACCCATGAACAATCCGAAGACGCCATCTTTCAGCTTGGACCGTATACGTTCAAGCCCTCCCAAAAGATGCTGATCACTGAGGATGACAAAAAGGTTCGCCTGACTGAAAAAGAAACCAACATACTCAAATTCCTCTACCGCGCCACAGAGGGCGTTGTCGCCCGCGATGTGCTGCTGCACGAGGTTTGGGGCTACAATGCTGGCGTGACCACCCATACGTTGGAAACCCACATCTACCGCCTGCGTCAAAAAATAGAAGCTGATCCGTCAAACGCACGGCTGCTGGTTACTGAATCCGGCGGTTACCGACTGGTCGCATAATTTCACAATCCTCCCTGTGAAAATTGCCCGGGCCAATGGTCCGGGCATTTTTACGAAAACGAAGAGTGACACGTTCATCCGGTGTGAAATTACTTTAAATACATCAACAATTTGTCATGCCACAAAAGAAAGTCACCAACATGAAGACTGCAAAAGACTATTTGGAAGCCGCCAACGCTGATGTCCCAAAGATGTCCACAGAAGATGCTATCGCTGTTCAGGCAAAAGGTGAGGGTGTCTTCGTTGACGTGCGCGACACTGCTGCCATCACCGCGTCTGGTACAATTGCAGGTGCGCAACGTGTACCACGCGGCATGATAGAATTCCGCGCCGACCCAGCCGTTGAAGCCCTGTTTGATCCAATTTTTGCAGATAAGTCAGCTGCGTTTTACTTGGTTTGCGGTGCTGGTGGTCAGGCTGCCCTCACAGGCAAAACTATGAAGGATATGGGTTTCAGCAACGTCACGAACATCGGCGGCTTCCCCGCATGGAAAGACGCGGGCGGCCCAACCGAGGCTTAATGCGAACGTCAGAAAACGATCTTGCCGCTGTCATCACGGCGGCAAGACCCCTAGATCATATCCCACAACAACCGCAGTGCCAGTGCTGTTGCCGCAATCACCACAACAGGTTTGATTAACGTCGCACCAGCTCGCATTGCTAGCCTTGCACCAACAGCAGCCCCAGCGATTTGCGCGGCACCCATGCAAAGTCCAACGATCCACCATGGCTCTGCAACCAACGCATAGGCCGCGATCCCACCCGCGTTTGATGCAAAGTTCAAAAGTTTCGTGTGCGCCGTCGCCTTCAGCACCCCGAACCCAGCCAGCGCCACAAAGCCAATCATATAAAAAGAACCAGCCCCCGGCCCAATGAGACCATCATAGAAAGCAACGAGCGGGACAATCGTGATGATAAACACGGTGGCGCTGATTTTTCGGGTTTTGTCCAAATCGTCCAGACCGGGTTTCACCGCAAAGAACACTGCAATCGCGATCAGCAGTACAGGCAGCCCCAGTCGGATCACATCAGTCGGTAATTGCGCAGTCAACAACGCGCCAATGACTGCCGCGCAAAAGGCAAGCACCGCGGGCCAAATCTGACGGCGCAAATCAACGTGGCCTGCGCGTCCATACGTCCAAGCGGCCATACCCGTCCCAAAGACGCCTTGCACTTTGTTCGTCGCAATGGCCGTCACTGGCGGGGCGCCCGCAAGCACCAATGCAGGTAGTGTGATCAGCCCACCGCCACCTGCAATCGCATCCACGATGCCCGCAACAAATGCGGCCACCATAAGCCACACGACAAGTTCGACAGCGATTTCCATTCAGGCGAGCGCCTGAACCCAATCGGCTTTCAGATCCTCGATATCCTCAATCCCAACCGAGACACGGATCAGGTTTTCGGGGATGCCAGTCTGGGATTCGATCGTGTGCCGATGCTCCACAAGGCTTTCGACACCACCCAACGATGTGGCACGCAGGAACAGTTTCAGTTTGCCGACAACCGCCAAAGCCTCAGCCGCGCCCCCTTTAACAAGCACGGAACAAAGACTCCCGTAGCCTGTCATCTGTTGCGTTGCGACGTCATGGCCGGGGTGATGCGGCAGGCCGGGATAGTAGACATCAACCGTCGCAGGGTGGTCATGCAGGAAGGTGGCCAACGCCATCGTATTTGCGGTCATCCGTTCAATACGCAGCGGAAGGGTCCGTATGCCCCGGATCAGCAACCAAGCCTCAAACGGCCCTAAAACAGCACCTGCATCATGCCGATCTATCTTGATATCAGTCCAGGTTTGCGTGTCTGGCGAACAGGTCGACAGCACCCCGGCAAGGACATCCGAATGGCCATTGATCGCCTTTGTCGCGGAATGCATCACGATGTCTGCGCCAAGCGCGAGCGGTTTCATCAAGATTGGTGTGGCGGCTGTGGCATCTACGACCAAAATACCACCGTTGTGATGGGTAGCCGTCGCAGCGGCTGCAATATCAACAGTTTTGAGCCATGGGTTAGAGGGGGTCTCAATGAAAACAAGCATTGGTTTATGGGTCTCACATGCCGCTTGGAGATCAATCGTGTTGCTCGCATCCATCTCATGCAAAATGACGTCCCGGCGCGCGCAGAAATCACGAACCCACTTTGTTGTGCCCCAATAAATCCCTGATTGGATCACCACCGTGTCACCTGCCAGCAGTGTCCGAAACACGGCCGCAATTGCGGCCATGCCAGCAGGAAACAGCAGCGTGTCCTCAGCCTCTTCCAACTGACACAGCAGATTTTCGGCCAAGCGGACCGTATCGCTATTATCACGGGAATAGATATTGTCAGGGCGGATCAGCGCGTAGTTTTCATCGCGCATAAATGTCGTCGCAAGCTGCACGGGCGGCACAACGCCAGCACTTTGGTGATCAATAGCACCAGCTGCGTGAGCTGCGATTGTGGCGGGCTTTAGGCGGTTGGTCATGTGACAAACTCCGATTTTGAATAGCCTTGGATGTAAAGAAGGGCGGTCAGGTCACCATAGTTCACCCGCACTTGGACTTTTTCTTGCAACGCAGGTTTGCCATGAAGAGCAACGCCGGTCCCTGCATTCGCAAGCATCAGTAGATCATTCATACCGTCGCCCACTGCAATTGCATCGTCAGGCGTGATCCCGAGGGTAGCTGTGATACCATTCAGGGCCTCTAACTTCGCATCTTGGCCCAAAATTGGTCGCACGACCTTACCGGTAAGTTTGGCGTCTGCGATCTCAAGCGTATTTGCGCGGTTCTCGTGGAACCCAAGGTCGGCAGCGACGCGTGCTGTAAAGGCTGTGAAACCACCCGACACAAGGGCGGCATATGCCCCCTGTCCACGCATTGTATTCACCAAAACATCACCGCCCGGCATATATGTGATCCGCGTTTTCAGAACCTCGTCAATAATGGCTTCAGGCAGGCCCGCTAACAGACCAACCCGTTCATCAATCGCGGCCTCAAAGTCCAACTCACCGTTCATTGCCCGCGCTGTGATGGCAGCCACACGCGCCCCAACGCCCGCCTCGTCTGCCAATTCATCAATGCATTCTTGTTGGATCATCGTGCTATCCATATCCGCAATGAGCATCTTTTTGCGACGGTTTGCTGCGGGCTGTATGATCAAATCAACGCCTTGATCTTGGCAAATCTGCCATACCTCAGACGTGTTCCCGGGCTGCGTTGCGAGCGTGACTTCAGCAGCCTCATCCACCGCAAGCCATACAACATCGCCGCCACCCCACGCATTGCGCAGGCTTTCAACCAAAGCAGGGTCTAAGTTGGGTCGCGCAGGGTCACACAGAAAGGTCGCAATAAACATCTCAAATCCTCGGGGCATAGCGATGACAGGACACCGGGTCCTGCTTCATTTGGCCAAATAAACTCAAACTGCGCTGCCAGCAACGCAAAGACCAAAGTTTCCGATCCGCGTCATCGCTTCCGCTAACGCGACCAGATATTCATCCAAACCGTCACTTTCGATGTTGTGCCTACCTGCCTACGCGCATATCCGGATAAGTGGGACACCCTTCCCCAACGAAGGGCGATTATCTGTGAGGATACCAGTGATGGTTATGACGACACCGGCCACGCGGCCGTCTAATCCGCGTTTTTCATCTGGCCCCTGTGCCAAACCCCCCGTTTTTTCTTTGGATATGCTCGCAGACGCCCCATTGGGTCGCTCGCACCGCGCTGCAGTCGGCAAGTCAAAATTGGCTGAGGCGATTGACCTCACCCGCGAAATTCTTGGCGTGCCTGCGGATTACCGCATCGGTATTGTGCCTGCGTCTGACTCTGGTGCGTATGAAATGGCCATGTGGTCGATGCTGGGCGAGCGACCCGTTGAGATGGTTGCATGGGAAAGCTTTGGCGCAGGCTGGGTCACCGATGTTGTCAAGCAACTGAAGATCGAAGCACAGGTCCACACCGCAGATTATGGCCACATCGTTGATATGGCTGCGTTGGATTATGACAAAGACGTTTGCTTTACGTGGAACGGAACGACATCTGGCGTGCGTATGCCAAACGGTGATGCAATCCCTGCTGACCGTGCTGGTTTGACGTTATGCGATGCGACATCTGCTGCGTTTGCGCAGGATTTGCCTTGGGACAAGCTCGATGTGACAACATTCTCTTGGCAGAAGGTCATGGGCGGCGAGGCGGCGCACGGCATGCTAATCCTGTCACCACGCGCCGTTGAGCGTTTGGAAAGCTATACGCCCGCTTGGCCCCTGCCAAAAATCTTCCGCCTCACCAAGGGTGGCAAACTGATCGAAGGCATCTTTAAGGGTGAGACCATTAACACCCCGTCTATGCTGGCTGTTGAGGACTATCTTGTTGCTTTAAAATGGGCACAAAACATTGGTGGTTTGTCTGCATTACAAGCGCGGGCAAATGCGAACGCACAGGCAATTTTTGACTTCTGCGACGCCAACGACTGGATTGCAAACTTGGCTGAGGATGATGCCACACGCTCAAACACCTCCGTCTGTTTGAAATTCACAGATGACCGCATCACGGACGGCGCGGCCTTCGCTAAGGCAGTGGCCAAACGCTTGGCTGATGAAGATGTCGCCCTCGACATCGGCGCATATCGTGATGCACCTGCGGGCCTTCGGATCTGGTGTGGTGCGACAGTTGAAACGTCTGATATCGCAGCCATGTTGCCTTGGCTCTCATGGGCGTTTGAGGCCGAAATCGCCGCCTGACACCACGAATTTTCGCGAAAATTCGCCATCCCAACACCGGGGCGGCACATTCATTCTCTGTTGAAGGACCATTCCAATGGCCGCTCCTAAAGTACTCATCTCCGATAAACTCTCCGCTGCAGCTGTCCAAATTTTCAAGGACCGTGGCATCGACGTCGATTTCCAACCTGACCTCGGCAAAGACAAAGACCTGCTGCTGGCTGCGATCCCGCATTACGATGGCCTCGCGATCCGTTCTGCCACCAAAGCTACCCAAAAGATCATTGAGGCCGCAACAAACCTTAAGGTCATCGGTCGCGCTGGTATTGGCACAGACAACATCGACAAAGAAGCCGCCTCTAAGGCTGGCATCATCGTCATGAACACGCCGTTCGGCAACATGATCACCACTGCAGAGCACGCTATTGCAATGATGTTCGCCGTGGCCCGCCAAATCCCAGAGGCATCCACGTCCACCCACGCGGGCAAATGGGAAAAATCCAAGTTCATGGGCGTTGAGCTGACGGGCAAAACCCTTGGCGTTATCGGTGCAGGCAACATCGGTGGGATCGTTTGTAACCGTGCAAAAGCTCTCCAGATGAAAGTCATGGCCTACGATCCGTTCCTTGGGGAAGACAAAGCCGCCGAAATGGGTGTCACAAAGGTTGAGCTGGACGAACTGCTTGCCAACGCTGATTTCATCACGCTGCATGTGCCGTTTACGGATCAAACATCCAA
>JAPKCP010000376.1 GCA_028822885.1 Yoonia sp.
GCAATCATTCGACACCAAAGTGATTTCGGGCGCTTTGCCCAAGCGGGATCGTAAGGTTCGAGCGACTTGAAGTAACTCGCCCGAAAAACTGTTCTTGTGTTAAACGCCATGATTTGGTTTTGGTGCTGACGAGATAGTAGTGAAGGTAGAACATTGGACCAAAGTGAAGCCACAGACGTACTGGTAATTGGCGGCGGAACAGCAGGTTTCGGCGCAGCCGTGGCAGCCGGGCGCGCTGGATTGGACGTCATTCTATTGGAAGCCACCAGTAAAATTGGTGGCGTTATGGCTTTTTGTCCTGGCATGCCGTGGGGCGCAGCTTATCCGACAGATGTAATTATCGGGGGGGTGATGGAAGAGCTTACCGATCGCTTGGTCACAATGACGCCGCCAGCAGCTGAAAAACGGCCCTGCACATTGGAAAATTTTGGACCAGAAATTCAATACGACCACGATATTGCGACGATTACCATGTTCGAAATGCTGGAAGAGGCAGGCGTACAGGTGCGCCTGAACACGATGGCGATTGAGCCGCAAATGACGGGCCTCAAGATCGGGTCGGTCACATGCTATGACCGTAACGGACCTTTCGTGGTGGCCCCTAGAATCGTCATAGATTGCTCCGGTGATGGGGATATCTCGGCCAAATCAGGTGTGCCGTTTACTCTTGGCGATGCGCGCGGAAACATGATGGGCGTGACGTTGTCATTTCACATGCTGGACGTTGATTGGGACCAAGCCTTTGCCGGCGATGATCCCTATTTCACATCACATGCAGCCAAAGGGATCACGCAAAAGCGTCTTCACCCCGATCTTGCACAACTTTATCTTATGCGCGGCTTTCATTCCGACACTGTTTTTTGTAATTCTGTCGTTGTTCGAGGCGTCGATGGGACTGATCCTGTGGCTGTCGGGAAAGCGACCCAAGAAGGCCGCAGGCGGTGTCATCAGCTTGCACAGTTCTTGCAATCTGATGTTCCCGGATTCCAAAATTCTCGCATGGCGAACCTTGGCCCAACAGTCGGTGTGCGTGAAACGCGCAAGCTCGAAGCTGTCTATCGCATTACCGGCCAAGATCTTACCAACAACACGCAATTCCGTGATGGGATTGTGTGTTGCGATAACCCAATCGATGATGTGATGCGCACCGATGCTGCTATGTCCCATGATGCGGTTGTGCAGGCGGGTGGCTATTACACCATTCCATTTCGGTCGCTGATACCTCAAAAAGTTACGAACCTGATGTTCGCAGGCCGCATCATATGCGCTGACCCAGTCGCCTTTGCTTCGGTCCGTGGCATGCCGCAGTGTATGGCAATGGGGCAAGCGACCGGTGTGGCGGCAGCATTTGCCTTACAATCCAGTTTGGCTGTCCAGAATATCGACACGGACGCACTTGTGTGCGCTCTTCAAGCCCAAGGGGTAAACGGATTGGGCAGTGAACCGCTCGATCCATCAACCGATGAGATATATTATGCTGAATAAAAGCATCCTAGAACCTGCTTCCCACACACCCGTCGTCCACGAAACAGACGTGCTCGTCGTCGGCTCAGGCCCCGGTGGGCTTGCCGCCGCATTGGCTGCGGCTCGTTGCGGCGTTGATGTCACATTACTGGAACGTTTCGGCTGCTTTGGTGGTAATATCACCGTTGTGGGTGTAGAGGGCTTCGCATGGTATCGGCATGAGGCCACTGTTGAGGCAGGCGGTATCGGTTGGGAATTTGAGGAACGCGCTAAGGCTATGGGTGCCGCAGTCCCCGAAGTTCAGTCCCTCAGTTACGAGCTGGACAGTGAAGGGTTCAAACTAGTTGCCGACACATTGGTACAAGAGGCAGGCATCCACCCCATGCTGCATCGTCAGTTTGTGGCACCAATCATGGACGGTGACACAGTTATCGGCGTGATCGTTGAATCCAAGGCAGGCCGAGAAGCGATCCTCGCTAAGCGGATCATCGACGCCACTGGTGACGCAGATGTGGCCCACCGCGCAGGTGCGCCCACACTCAAAACACCCTTAGAGGAGATGCAAGCTGCCAGCGTCATGTTCCACATCGCTGGGGTCGATAAGACTGCATTTTTGGCGGGTGTGGACGCTGACCCGCAAACCTACAAGGACTGGTCATCAGGTGAATGGACTGTCGAGACGGATGGCAAAGAAGACGATATGTTTTCGCCATTCTTGGGCAAACCGTTCGAACGGGCGATCAAGGACGGTATTATTCCCGCACATCTTAACACTATTGGCGGCACATGGGGCGCAGTCCATGACAGTGGAGAGATGACATATATGAACCTTATACATCTGGCGGGGTGTGACGGAACTGATCCCGACAGCATGACCAAGTTTGAGATCGAGGGTCGCCGTCAAGCGATGCATGCCATCGAAGCATTGCGACATTACACCCCCGGTTGTGATGGTGTCCGTTTGCGTAATTTTGGCATGTCCATCGGCATCCGCGACACTCGTAAACTGGATGCGGTCTATAATATGACAGAGGCAGACGTGCGTGGTGAGGCTCGTTTTGATGACACCATCGGAATTTATCCCGAATTCATCGACGGCTACGGCGTGTTGATTATCCCAACAACGGGTCGTTACATGCACATCCCTTACAGATCGATGCTACCAAAGAAGATCAAGAACCTGATCGTGACGGGCCGTGCCATTGGTGGTGACAAGATTGCTCATGCAGCCACACGTAACATGGCTTGTTGCGCGGTGGCGGGCCAAGGGGCAGG
>JAPKCP010000080.1 GCA_028822885.1 Yoonia sp.
GCTTCGATGTCATCGAGTGTGACATCGCGGGCCGCACACATGACAAGCAGGTGGTAAATAGCGTCTGCTGCCTCTGATGTCAGTTTGGCTTTGTCGCCTTTGATGGCTTCGATGATAGCCTCAATGGCTTCTTCACCGAATTTTTCTGCACATTTCTCAGGCCCTTTGGACAACAGCTTTGCCGTCCAGCTACTGTCAGGGTCACCATTTTTGCGGGCGGCGATCGTTGCTGCTAGGTCATGGATGCTCATGCGGCCCTCATTGGTATTCCGGCATTTGCCATGTGGGTTTTAGCGTCGCCGATGGAATAGGTTCCAAAGTGGAAGATTGAGGCCGCTAGCACGGCGGATGCGTGTCCTTCGGTGACACCCTCAACAAGATGATCAAGCGTACCTACGCCGCCAGATGCAATGACTGGCACATTGACTGCGTCGCTGACAGCGCGTGTGAGTGGTAGGTTAAAGCCCGATTTGGTGCCGTCGCGGTCCATTGACGTCAGTAAAATTTCACCAGCACCCTTTGCCACAACCAATTGAGCGAATTCCACGGCATCAATACCTGTGGCCCGTCTTCCGCCGTGGGTGAAGATTTCCCAGCGGCCCGGCGCGACTGTCTTCGCGTCAATCGCCACAACGATACATTGGGAGCCGAACCGCAGCGCAGCCTCGGCAAGGACATCAGGGTTTGCGACGGCCGCAGAGTTGAAGCTGACCTTGTCGGCACCTGCAAGCAGAAGATTACGCACATCATGATGTGTCCGCACGCCACCACCGATGGTCAGTGGCATAAAGCACTGTTCAGCCGTGCGTGTTACCAAATCAAACATTGTCCCACGATTTTCTTCGGTGGCCATGATGTCTAGAAAGCAGAGCTCATCTGCGCCAGCAGCGTTATACGCAATCGCTGCATCCACAGGATCGCCCGCATCAACAAGGTCAACAAAGTTAACGCCTTTGACGACACGCCCTTCGGCGACATCAAGGCAGGGGATGATCCGGGTTTTTAACATGAGGTGAAGTTTAGGTGGAATTCCATCGCTTGGAAAGATGCTGTGGGTGATTAGGGCGGCGCTATGAGTTGTTTTGGCGAAATGAAGGGCAAAGGCGCTGTGGCACGCCCCTGTCTGTCTAGTCTGTGAGGAGCGTTATTGCCTCTTTGAGGTCGATGGCTCCGTCATAAAGCGCACGGCCTGAGATCGCGCCGGAAATGACGCCTGTGTCTTTTAAGGCTTTGAGGTCAGCAAGCGATGACACGCCGCCCGATGCGATGACGGGTATGGTCACTGCGCGGGCGAGGGCGGCTGTTGCGTCAATGTTTGGGCCCTTCATGGCCCCATCACGCAGAATGTCTGTATAAATGATGGCGGCGATCCCTGCGTCCTCAAATGATTTTGCAAGGTCAGTGACCATGACATCAGTTTCTTCAGCCCAGCCGCGTGTTGCAACCTTACCGTTGCGGGCATCAAGTCCCACAGCGACTTGATTTGGGAACGCTTTTGCGGCTTCGCGCACGAGATCTGGATTTTCCACGGCAACAGTCCCAAGAATCACGCGGGTAAGGCCACGATCAAGCCAGCGTTCGATTGTCGCCATGTCACGGATGCCACCACCAAGTTGAGTAGGGACTTTGCAGGCTTTCAGGATCGCCTCCACTGGGGCTGCGTTCACAGGTGTACCTGCAAAAGCCCCGTTCAGATCTACAAGGTGAAGCCATTCGCAGCCTGCTTCTACAAAGCTGAGGGCTTGCGCTGCTGGATCATCATTAAACACTGTTGTTTGATCCATATCACCGTGCACAAGGCGCACTGCATTTCCATCTTTGAGGTCAATGGCTGGATAAAGGATCATGGCAACTCTCCGGTTATATGCGCCAGCTTTCATCATGGGGCGGGTTGGAATGCAATATGACACTGGACCCAACGTCATTGTTGATTTGACGTGCCCGACACAGTCAAGCTAACGCATCACTTTCGGGAGGAAAAATGATATGAAGAAAATTCTACTGGCAGCGATTGCTGCAATGGCGATGGGCACCACTGCAAGCGCGCAAGAGGCAGTATTCGGCGAATGGAAATCAGAACCGGGCGAAACGGGTGGCTACATCCACGTGCGCGTCGGTCCATGTGGCGCAAATGTCTGCGGTGAAATCACTGAAGTCGTCGGCAACGATAACATAACAATTGTTGGCCGCACCATCATCCAAGGCATGAGTTCACAAGGCGGTGGCGGTTATGCGGGTGGCACGATTTGGGCACCTGACACGGATAAAACCTACAAAGCGGATATGATGATGAACGGCGATAATTCTATGGTTGTGCGTGGTTGTGTCGGTTTCTGTTCCAGTCTCACAAGCCGCGCGCAGACATGGACTCGTGTGCGCTAAAAAATCTAGCGAAGTTGCGCTTCAGCGGCGCAGCTTCGTGTTCCACCGGGGCGCAAGCCAGTCTCAACCAGAAGGCCTTGGCGTTTGGCCTCATAGTAGTAGCCGCGTGCGTACCAGCTGACCGCAGTGGCTTCATCGCCGTTTGATAGCAACCAAGCGCCCCGCAGGTAGCGTCCAGCATAAAGCAGGTTGGTTTCCGCATCGAGCAAACTGCTTGGTGGCCCGCTGTGGCCCATTGTACCAGCGGTTTGCGGCAAAACCTGCATCAAACCCCAATAAGGCCCATTGCGCGCACTAGCCCTGTAATCGCTTTCGCGTTGGATAACGCGGTGCAAAAGGCTTTTTGGTATGCCGTGACAGGTTGCATATTTTCGGACAAGTTTGCGCATCTCAAGCGTCTCACCGGGGTACAGCCCGATGTCGGTGCGGGTGCCTTGGAATTCGGCTGCAAGTTCTGGGGACCTAATCGGAATCCAGCCACAGCTAGCGACGGAAAATGCAAGGGCGAGGCATGTCAGGCGATTCAACATTAGTGGGGCTTTCCAAATGAGATTTTGAAAAGGCTACCCGATTTGTATATTGAATGGTAGTCAGTGTTCCCCGTCGGGCGACAAGCCGCGTTAAGGTGTCCAGTTCAGGAAGTTACCGATCATCCGCAACCCCGCATCCTGACTTTTCTCAGGGTGGAATTGCATACCGATAATATTGTCGCGACCCACAATAGCGGTGATGTCGCCCGCGTAATCGACATAGGACAGGCGGTGCGACGGGTTTGTGACCGTCATGGCGTAGGAATGCACAAAATAGGCATGATCGCCCGACGTGATCCCGTCCAGCACAGGATGTGGGCTGTCGATGATCAGATCATTCCAGCCCATATGTGGGATTTTCAATGTCGGATCAGAGGGGGTGATCTTGCGAATATCCCCAGCGATCCAGTCAAAACCGGGCGTGGATTCGTATTCATGCCCGGTGGTGGCAAGCATCTGCATACCCACGCAGATGCCCATGAACGGGACAGCGCGTTGGATTACAGCCTCTGTGATCGCGGCGTCCAGTCCTGTGCGGGCTAACAACGCTGCTCGGCAATGGGGGAACGCGCCGTCGCCCGGCAACACGATGCGGTCTGCTTTGGCCACAACGTCTGGGTCCGACGTGACGATGATGTCACCAGCGTCGGTTTCTTTTGCCATGCGTTCAAACGCTTTTTGCGCAGAATGTAGATTGCCGCTGTCGTAGTCGATGAGAACTGTAGTCATGTGAGTTCACTTTCGCACAAATTGTGTCCAAAATCGTGGCGCACTTTTGGTATTGCGCTCACAGTGCACCCTTTGTTGAGGGAATAGCGTCTGCTTTGCGTGGATCAGTTTCCAACGCATCGCGCAAAGCCCGCGCAACGGCCTTGAACGCAGCTTCCGCGATGTGGTGGGCGTTAAAGCCGTGCAGCTTGTCGATGTGCAGCGTGATCCCGCCATGGGTGGACAGCGCTTGAAAGAACTCGCGCACCAGCTCGGTGTCAAACGTTCCAATTTTGCCAAACGGCAAATCGAGATTACAGATCAAATACGGTCGCGCGGACAAATCAAGTGCGCAGCGCACCTGCGTATCATCCATCGCAAGGTGGCACGATCCGTAGCGCACGATGCCCTTTTTGTCGCCCATTGCTGTGGTTAATGCCTGACCAATCGCGATGCCTACGTCCTCAACAGTGTGGTGATCGTCGATGTGAAGATCGCCGGATGCGCGAACAGTCATGTCAATAAGCGCATGGCGCGACAGCTGATCTAGCATGTGGTCAAAAAAGCCCACGCCAGTCTGGTTGTCGTAAATGCCAGTCCCATCAAGGTTCAAGGTGACGGTGATATCGGTCTCAGCCGTTTTGCGCGTGATTGTTGCGGTCCGCATGGGGGCCTCCGTTCGTGTTGCAGGGGTGCTTATAGGGGCGCATGGGGCAGGGGCCAAGATGCGGGGTGACGAATGTGGGCAGATGTGGCGTGAACGTGGGAAAAGCTGATTATCAGGATGTAGGATACGACCCTAGGACGTTGGTGCATTTTAGAAAGTGCATGCGCCATGATCCACTTTTATCGAGGTTTTATCTGTAATCCCCATCATTGTTCGAAGCTTTACCAACCAAATGCCGCAACACCTGCCCGGCGCGTCGGTTGATATCTAAAAGTTTGTGGACATGCCTTATCTCTGGATGCACCTGCACTATTGGCAGCATTGGTCCGGTATCTGGGGCTATGTCTTAGAATGAATGGTCAAATATTTGCGCAAAGCACCAGAGCTGTTGTCGCGTTTGCAGCTAAGTAAGTGCACACCAGCCCGTTAAGTGAGGTGCCGCGCTGATTCTATGATAATACACTATGCCATGCGGTGAGCAGTGGAAGAGCATATACAAAGACCTTAAATATAGGTGACAGTGTTGAGTTGTACCCTGAAATAACAAAGGGCCGCCCTAAGGCAACCCATTCATAACGTGCTGTATTTATTAGACTAACTGGAGCGGGCGAAGAGATTCGAACTCTCGACCTAAACCTTGGCAAGGTTTCGCTCTACCCCTGAGCTACGCCCGCACCGGTTAGTAAGGGAGGGATTAAGGCGTGTTTGGTGTGGCCGCAAGACTAAAATCGCCTAGGTCTTCTTTTTTTATAAATTGAATGCTTACCCCTATATTTTTATGGGGATACGCAAATTTTTTGCGTCTGCAATTGTGCGGGTGGGCATCACGTTTTTGGTTTGGGGCACAACTATGTCGAGCGTCAAAGGCAATAATTCGCAGGTTGCGGGCTCATCTAAGCTTCGCGACGAGTCGGGGGTGGTCAAATAAAATGAGATCGTATGGTCAATGATTTGGGGAAAAGTCCCAAGGGCACCATGTTTGCTGCTGAATTATCTGGTGGATGTACTCTCAAAAAGTGTGGCGCTTATCATTGGTGGTAAGCATATCTTCCAATTTCTGCGAACAGATCAGGTTCAGCCCCAAAAATACTGGTCATAAACGGAAGATGGTGAGCAAAATCAATGTTCTTGCGCCTGTGGATTTGTTCATAGCAATCCGTGCAAGATAAGTCCGACCGCCCCCACAGCGATCATCGCTGTTGTCGCGATCATGCCAATTGTGCGGTATTGAAAGTTCATCGGATGCACCCAAAACGCCATCGCGTGAAATAGCCGCCCAACCAAAAGCATCAGGCCAAGCGCATGCACGGCAATATCTGGGGCTGATTGTAGTTCAACGCAGGCAAGAATAATTGACCCGATTGGCGTATATTCAGCAAAGTTCGCCTGACCACGCACGCGCTGGCGCAGGTCTTTGCTATCGGCATCCCCCAGAGAAACTTTGTTCGCACGCCTGAAAAATATCACACGATAGGAGAGCGCTAAAAAGATCAGCGCGAGCAGGCCAATGTAAAGTGAAGTGATGGGAAGCATGATGAAATCCTGTGATTGTTGAACACAGACTACATCGGAATGCGGTGGATGCCAGTCACGACAACGGTGGTGCTGGAATGGAGCTAGGCTAGAATTAGGAGGCGGCGGCGGAGGATTCCCCCGCCAGCCAAAATTTACTCAAATGCGATAAGCAGGTCTTTTGCGTCGATCTGACTACCTACTGAGACATGTACAGACTTCACAGTTGCGTCCCGATCCGCGTGGATGCCTGTTTCCATTTTCATGGCTTCAATCGTCAGAAGTAAATCGCCTTCTTTAACTTTTTGCCCTGCCGTAATCGCAACGGTCGCCACAACACCCGGCATGGGGGCACCAATATGGTCTGTGTTGCCTACTTCTGCCTTCGGACGTTGTACTTTTTCTGCAGCTGCGAGGCGGTTCATCACACGGATCGTGCGCGGCTGGCCGTTCAGTTCAAAGAAGACTTTGACCTCACCGTCTTCGTTCATATCAGCGACGGCTTGCATGCGAATTTCAAGCGTTTTGCCGGGATCAATCTCAGCCGCAATTTCTTCGCCCGGCTGCATACCATAGAAGAACGTCTTTGTCGGCAGTGTGCGCACAGGGCCATATGTCCGATGACGGCCCATGTAATCAAGGAAGACCTTCGGGTACATCAAGTAGCCATTCAGGTCTTCGCCGTCGACGGCCTTGCCTTCAAGCAGGCCAGTCAGTTCAGCGTGGGTTGCATCAAGGTCAACTGGCGGTAGCGATTTGCCGGGCCGTTCAAGGTTTGGCTTTTCGCCTTTGAGGATTTTGGTTTGAATTGCCTTCGGCCATCCACCGGGGGGTTGGCCAAGCGAGCCTTTCATCATGTCCACGACCGAGTCTGGGAAAACGACGTCGACACTTGGGTCTTCGACTTGGGCACGTGTCAAGTTCTGGCTGACCATCATCAAGGCCATGTCGCCAACGACTTTAGAGGACGGCGTTACCTTGACGATATCACCAAACATTTGGTTCACGTCTGCATAGGTCTGTGCGACCTCGTGCCAGCGTTCCTCAAGCCCCAATGACCGGGCTTGCGCCTTAAGGTTGGTGAACTGGCCACCGGGCATTTCGTGCAAATAGACCTCGGAGGCAGGGGCTTGTAGGCCGCTCTCAAAGGCTTTGTAGTGTGCACGGACTTGTTCAAAGTAGTTCGAAATCTCACGGATCGCTTTCACGTCTAATCCGGTGTCGCGGTCGGTGCCTTTCAGCGCTTCAACGATTGACCCAAGCGTCGGCTGTGATGTGTTCCCGGAAAAGCTATCCATCGCGGCATCAACAACATCGACGCCAGCCTCGGACACGGCCAAGACCGTTGCGATTGCCGCTCCAGATGTATCGTGTGTGTGGAAGTGGATTGGCAGGTTGATCTCTTCCTTAAGTGCCTTGACCAGCGCGCGGCCTGCGGCTGGTTTTAGCAATCCGGCCATGTCTTTGAGACCAAGAACGTGCGCGCCAGCGGCTTCAAGTTCTTTGGCCATGCCAACGTAGTATTTCAGGTCATATTTTGCACGTGCAGGGTCCAGCATATCGCCAGTGTAGCAAATCGTGCCTTCGATGACTTTGCCAGCTGTGCCGACTGCGTCCATTGCGACGCGCATGTTTTCAACCCAATTGAGGCTATCGAATACGCGGAAAACATCAACGCCAGATTCGGCTGCTTGGCGCACGAATTCCTGCACCACGTTGTCTGGGTAATTGGTATATCCAACACCGTTAGACGCGCGCAAAAGCATCTGCGTCATGATGTTTGGCATCGCTGCACGAATGTCGCGCAGGCGTTGCCATGGGCATTCTTGCAGGAACCGATAAGCCACATCGAACGTCGCACCGCCCCAGCATTCGACCGAAAACAGCTGGTGCATTTTCGCTGCATAGGACGGGGCCGCGTTAATCATGTCGATGGACCGCATACGTGTGGCCAGCAGCGACTGGTGGCCATCGCGCATTGTTGTGTCGGTGATAAGCAGTTGGGACTGATCGCGCATCCAATTGGCGACCGCCTCTGGACCGGATTCATCAAGGATATTGCGAGTACCGGGCAAAACCTCAGTTGTTGGTTTAACTGGTGGTTTGGGTGGCTTCACGTCAGCGGCAGGGCGCGCGCGGCCTGTGGTTTCAGGGTGTCCGTTGACTGTGATATCCGCAATGTAAGTCAGGATTTTTGTGGCCCGGTCCCGGCGTTTGGAAAAGTTGAAAAGGTCCGGTGTCTGGTCAATGAATTTGGTATGGTATTCGTTGTTCAGGAATGTCGGGTGCTTCAACAGGTTTTCCACAAACGCAATGTTCGTTGAAACACCCCGAATACGGAATTCGCGCAGGGCGCGGTCCATGCGGGCGATGGCCATTTCTGGGGTCGGTGCGCGTGCAGTGACTTTGGTCAAAAGCGAGTCGTAGTAGCGCGTAATTACCGCACCAGAATAAGCCGTCCCACCATCAAGGCGAATCCCCGGACCCGTGGCAGAGCGGTACATCTGGATGCGGCCATAATCGGGGATAAAGTTGTTTTGCGGGTCTTCAGTTGTGACACGACACTGCAAGGCGTGACCGTCGAGTTTGACATCATATTGGGAGGCGCAGCCTGTCGCCTCGACCAGTGATTTCCCCTCAGCGATCAAGATTTGTGCGCGGACGATGTCGATGCCTGTGACTTCTTCTGTCACTGTATGCTCGACCTGAACGCGTGGATTTACCTCAATGAAGTAAAACTCGCCGCTGTCCATATCCATCAAGAATTCGACGGTGCCAGCACATTCGTAGTTCACGAATTGGCAAATCTTTTTACCGAGGTTACAGATTTGTTCGCGCTGAGCGCCGGATAGGTAAGGGGCAGGGGCGCGTTCTACGACCTTTTGGTTGCGGCGTTGCACGGAACAATCCCGTTCCCACAAATGATAAATCGCACCGTGGCTATCGCCAAGAATTTGAACCTCAACGTGACGTGCACGCACGATCATCTTCTCAAGGAAGCCCGCACCGTTGCCAAACGCAGATTCAGCCTCACGACGGCCCTCAAGCACCTTTTCCTCAAGCTCGCCTTCGTTTTCAATCGCGCGCATCCCGCGACCACCGCCGCCCCAAGACGCCTTAAGCATCAGCGGGTAACCGACTTCAGCGGCTTGTTTCTTGATCAGGGCCATATCGTCGCCCAACACTTCGGTCGCCGGAATGACAGGAACGCCTGCTGCAACAGCAACGTGGCGTGCAGAGGCTTTGTCGCCTAATTCGCGCATTGTTTTTGCTTTGGGACCAATGAACGTAATGCCGTTCGCGGTACAGGCGTCTACGAAATCTGGGTTCTCAGACAGCAGGCCATACCCGGGGTGGATTGCATCTGCGCCAGACATCTTTGCAACGCGGATGATCTCTTCAATCGAAAGGTAAGCGGCAACGGGGCCAAGGTCTTCACCAATCCGATATGCCTCATCCGCCTTAAAACGGTGCAGTCCCAATTTGTCTTCTTCTGCGAACACGGCAACCGTCTTCTTCCCCATCTCATTTGCCGCACGCATAATACGGATCGCGATCTCGCCGCGGTTCGCAATGAGGATTTTTTTGAAGTCAGTCATGGGTGTCCCTTTTCGCAGTTGCAGCACTGGTAGAGGCATTTTGTCGCTGCGTATAGTTCGTAGAAATGCGTAGTTTGCGCTAATGCTGCATGGCAGCATTTGCAGTCGCATTTGTCAACCAATCGCGGGGGGCAAGACCTGTGACACGTCGGAATTCAGCGTTAAAGTTCGACTTAGTTGAGAAACCAGCCGCGAACATGGCTTGCGTGATCGAAGCATCACCCGACAGCAAAGCGGCGCAAACGCATTTGATCCGGTAACCATTGATCAGGCGCGAAACGCTTTCACCCGTGCTTTGGTTGATCGCGGCGGACAGCTTTTTGACCGGTACGTGCAACCTGCGGGCAATCCGTGTGAGGTTCAGATCAGGGTCTAGGTACAGCTTTTCGTGCTCAAGTAGGTCAGTCGTGCGGGTGAACAGCGCGACGGCGGACCCCAACCAAAGTTTACCTGCGCTTTCGGCTGTTTCTAACGGGACATTCGGCAACGCATCCGCACCCTTCATGACCGAAATAATGATAGCTACACCGTGGCTTGCGAACCAAAGGGTGAGAAATCCATCAAGGACCTTAACGTTGATAATTCCAATCATCGCGACCGCAACTGGGCCAGCAAGCAGATGCAAACCGTCCCGCAGCATCAAAAACGCCCGTTGTGTGGTTGTGACGTAGGCGATCCACGTTGCCGCGGCGATCAGGCTCGCTGTCGTGATTTGTGCAAATCGCACGGCAGGTAAATCATGGATCAAATTAAAGCTCGCGAGCCCAGCTTGCACCGCACAAAGCCCCAAAAGCACGAGCAATGGTCGCGCCACACATGTCGCTATTCCGCGCGAGAGGATGAAACACAGGATGAGGCTCACAAAAACGGGCAGGGGCAGACTAATCATGGTGGCTATATGACTCGAAAACCGTTTGTGGACGACCTGAATTCGGTTTCAGGACGCAGTTTTTTCGGGGTGGGGCCAAGACTTGGGACATCGCAAGGAAAAGGAACACAACATGAGACAAACATTCATCATCGGCAATGGTGCTGCACTGACACTTGCTGGTGCTGCGGCAGTTTTTGCAAACACGGATCCGTCTGATGCTGTGTTTGATGCGCCAGGATACAGTGTTGTGCAAATCGCGACGGCCCACCGCGAGGCCCCAGTTGAGGTTCACATCTGGTATCCAACAGACGGGATGTCTGATGGGGTTACGACTGGGGAAAACATTCTGTTCGATGGGTTTGATGCGCAGCTTGATGCAGAACCTGCCGAAACGGCATCGCCTATTGTTATCTTTTCTCACGGGTCTGGCGGGAAGGCACTGCAAGCGGGGTGGCTGGCCAGTCAGTTGGCGGTCCAAGATATCATCGTTGTCGCCCCCAACCACCAAGGCACAATGTCCCAAGACAGCGATCCGCACCAAACCCCGATGATCTGGCAACGCAATCGCGACCTGTCAGCAGCACTTGACGCATTAGAGACCGGGGCGCTGGGCGCGTTGGTTCCGGATATGAACCGTGTGGCCGCGGTTGGGTTTTCGCTTGGCGGGGCGGCGGCCCTGTCGATCTCAGGGGCGGGTTTGTCAAAGGACGATTTTATCGCCTATTGTGCGATGCAGGTTGAGAAGCCCGATTGCGACTGGATGCATGATGCTGGTGTCGACTTTTCCCAGATTAATCAGTCGTTGTATGAGGCGGATTGGACCGACCCTCGGATCAGCGCAGTTTTGGCGATTGATCCGGCTTTGACACAAGCCATGACTGCCGAAAGCCTAGCCGAGATTGAGATGCCGATGATGACACTTGGCCTTGGGGATATCGACACCATTCCGATGGCGGTTGACGCGTCTCATTTGAGTGCGGTCATTGATCAATCACAGCACATTTGGATTCCTGGTGCTGCGCACTTTAGCTTTTTGCAAGCTGCGGGATCATCGGTAAAATCGCCACCTCTGTTATGGGTGACGATAACATCTGTTCTGATTTGGGCCTGCGGTCTCGCGACGTTGTGCACTCAGATATTGCCGAAAACACCAGCGCATTCTTGGCGCAGGTGTTCCAATCACCGTCCTAAGCGATGGCAGCACGCAA
>JAPKCP010000081.1 GCA_028822885.1 Yoonia sp.
ACCGAGAACATGATGTTGAGCCACTTGAGCTGTGGCTCTGTCCGTAGCCACCCACAATAGATCCAGATCAGGCAAAAGGGGAGGCTGAACAGCATCGCCCAAAGGTGCCAGCCTTGGACAACGCAGATTGTGCTGCAAAATCCAAGAAGGACGGCCACCCACTTCATTGGCTGCTCGTAAGCAGCAAACGACATAAGCGTCATAGTTAAACTTTCAGGTAAACAGCGCCGTGGACCCGGCGGTCTGCTAGCGTTTTTCTAGTTCAGAATGCACCGCTTGCCAAACGATATTGACACTGTACCACCGCTAAAGCTGCTTCGCTGGTGAGGTCAGTTTGACTGAGATTGGTAACAATAGTTTCGGGCGCAGGAGATCGTATCAAGATCACATGGAAGCGTCCAAAAATCACACCCGCGTGACAACAAACTTAAAGGAATTGTGTTGTGTCTTTGACGCCCTACATAGATTATCAGAGGAAATGGATGGAAAGACCCATCCGACCGTTATGATTGAGAGGGAGTTTCTCGTGACATCAAAAGCAATTGCACATCCGCAGGGGCAAATTGCACCCCGCCAAATCGTCAAAGGTTTGGTGACAGCGCTGGCCCTTGCTGGGGCCGTAGCCATTGCACAGGCCAGCCCAGTGTTCGCCCAAGAAAGGCCCGCCACATTCGCAGACCTTGCCGAAACGATCAGCCCATCGGTCGTGAATATCACCACGTCTACCGTCATCGCAGGCCGCACTGGTCCGCAGGGCGTTGTTCCTGAAGGGTCCCCGTTCGAGGACTTCTTTAACGACCTTGAGAATGACAATGAGCGCAGTGAAGGCCGTCGGTCTTCCGCTTTGGGGTCTGGTTTTGTGATTTCGGCTGACGGGTATATCGTCACCAACAACCACGTCATCGAGGGCGCGGATGAGATCGAGATTGAGTTTTTCCCGGGCGATGGTCAGCCTAACAAGCAGCTTGTCGCCACGCTTGTCGGTACTGATCCAAACACGGATATTGCTGTGCTAAAGGTGGAATATGAATCTGATCTGAAATTCGTTGAGTTTGGTGACAGTAATGCTGTTGGCTCGCGTGTTGGTGATTGGGTCATTGCGATGGGCAACCCGCTGGGGCAGGGTTTCTCGGTTTCTGCTGGTATTGTGTCCGCCCGTAACCGCGCGTTGCAGGGAACCTATGATGACTATATCCAAACGGATGCTGCGATTAACAGAGGCAACTCTGGCGGCCCGTTGTTCAACATGGACGGCAACGTCATTGGGGTAAACACAGCGATCTTGTCCCCGAATGGTGGATCAATCGGGATCGGTTTTGCGATGTCGTCTGATGTTGTGACCAACGTTGTGGAGCAGCTGATTGAGTTCGGTGAGACACGTCGTGGCTGGCTGGGTGTGCGCATTCAAGATGTCACCCCTGATATGATCGACGCAATTGACGGCCTGACAGAGGCACGCGGTGCTTTGGTCACGGACGTGCCTGCTGGCCCTGCAGAAGATGCGGGCATGGTGTCGGGTGACGTGATCACTTTGTTCGACGGTATTGCGATTGAAAATACCCGCGAACTTGTCCGCATTGTCGGTAATTCCCCTGTTGGCAAAGAGGTTCCTGTGACCGTTCTGCGCAATGGCGATAACGAAGACCTGACAGTTATTCTGGGTCGCCGTGAAACGTCAGAGGCTGTGGCATTCCCAGAAGATGAAGATGTTCAGGAACCAGAAGCACCAGAAGAGAAAAGCATACTTGGTTTGTCCCTGTCTGAGATCACACCAGTTTTGACGGAGCAGTATTCGATCACTGCTGAAGCTGGACTCGTCATCACGGGCATCGATAGCGAAAGTGAAGCTGCGTCCAAGGGTTTGGTTGAGGGTGATTTGATTACCGAAGCTGGTCAGCAAAAAATTACGAGCGTTGCTGATTTTGAAGACCGCATTACAGAGGCCCGCGATGCAGGTCGTAAGTCTTTGCTGCTGTTGGTTCGTCGTGGTGGCGATCCGCGCTTTGTGGCGCTGTCACTGGCTGAGTAAACCTAACCAAAGATAATATGAAAGGGCGGCCCATTGGGTCGCCTTTTTACGTTAAAGCGTGGTGCGATCCAATGATACAATGCCAAATTTTTCGGCAATACCACGTTCGATCAGGGGGCTGTCGAAGCCCTGTGCGGCCTGCAACGCTTGGATCGCAGCGCGTGTCTCGGAATCTAAAACGCTGGTAATTGGTCCACCGTAAGCCAGCCGCGCTTTCAGGGCGCGTTGCAAAGTCGCGACGCGTTCTCGTGTGTATTCTGGTGGGCAAAGCGTTTCAAAGCGTGTGCCTTGCCCGATGACTTCGGTGATAGGTCGTGTTTGGTTACGAAAAATGGGCGGCGACGTGAATGTTCCATCATCACCCTTGATCCCCGGCGTGACGAGGATTTGCTCGCCAATAATGCGGATGCGCGTTGGCGGGGCTGTCCGGGCAAAGCATTGACCGGTTGCCGTCGTCTCGATCTCGCCTTCGGTGATCAAGTTTTGGACCGGTGTGCGCAATGTCGGGGACGTGGCTTGTGCGGGTGCTGTGCAGCCCGAAACAAGGGCTAACATAACGGCGGATAACAAAAATACTGGTTTCATGTGCCTGCTCTGCCTGTTCGTTTGAGAGACACTAGCGTGTGCTGACGTAATTCCAAACGTACAAATGTAGGACCACGCAAAACTCAGCCTGCGGTGTCGTGACACATCCACAGTCGGTTGCGGCATTTCCGACTGGTTCTCTGCGTCATCCTCGCCTAGAAAAGCGCAAATAGACTTGGCTTTTTGAGGAAATCATGGCGAAAATTACTTATATTGAACATGGCGGCAAAGAGCATGTCGTGGACGTGGCGACCGGTCTGACTGTCATGGAAGGAGCCCGCGACAACGGCATTCCGGGAATTGAGGCCGATTGTGGTGGCGCGTGTGCGTGTTCCACCTGCCATGTTTATGTGGATGCGGCTTGGGTTGCGAAGGTTCCTGCCAAGGACGCGATGGAAGAAGATATGCTCGATTTCGCGTACGAACCGAATGCTGAGACGTCGCGCCTGACCTGCCAGATCAAAGTGACTGACGCTTTGGATGGTTTGCGCGTGCAGATGCCCGAAAAGCAAATCTAAATGCGGGGTCTTTGGACCTATGCGATAGCGCTGTTGGCCCTTACGGGGGCCGCGGCGGCTGATGTGACCGTGGCAGGATACGGCTTGTTACACCCACGGTATTCTTGGGGATTCGATTGAGTTTGGGGCTTTGGCGATGACCTCTGAAGCTGGCGAGGCTGATATTGCTGGCAGGATACGCGATTGCGGAGATGGGCCTGTGATGATCATGGTAACGGCCGACTGGACCCGGTTGGTGGCAGTGCGATTGGACGGAGATCTGGTTGCAACCGATATTGGACGGCACATTGGGCGTGAAAGCTTTGCTGTGGCAATGAACTGCGGTTGATCCAAAGGGGCGCTACCGCGCATTTTTGATATTGCAGGGGGCAGGGTGCCAAAGCCCGCAGATGCTGTGCGGATTAGAGCAATGTCGTCATGGCAATGAGCAGTGTCATTTCGGTGATCTGTTGCGTGGCCCCTAATATATCGCCGGTTTGCCCGCCGATCTTGCGATGCGCGATGCCCGCCCAAAGGCTGGCGGTGACGGCTGCGATAATCAACAATGAACCGGTCATGAGGCCAAGAGCCACGACACTTCCCAGCGTTGCAATGCCGATTGCAAGCCATGCTGTGATGGGTTTTGGGCGTCCGACGGATTGGCTTAACCCACCTGTGCGTGCGTTTGGTAGGCCCGTCATGAGCGCCACCATTGCCGCGCGGCTAAGCATGCCAACAGCGATCAACGCCGCGATCCAATGGTCAGTTTGTAGGATCGCCACCAAAGCCGTCCAGCGGATCAGCATCGAGAGCACCAAGGCTAAGACGCCGTAAGCCCCGGTGCGACTGTCTTTCATGATCTCAAGCCGTTTGGTTTTTTCCCAACCACCCCAAAGACCATCTGCACTGTCGGCGAGTCCGTCTTCGTGCATTGCTCCGGTGAGGATCACGCTGGTTGCGAGCAGCAAGGCGGCTGTGATTTGCACATTGATCCCGATAGTCATGGCAACGAGCCCAACGACTGCCATTGCAACTGCAATTTTCAAACCAACAAGGGGATAGGCCCACGCCGCCAGAGGTCCGCGCTGCGTTGCCAGATCTGTGTGCACGCGAACCGGAACGCGTGTCAGAAGCCCCACTGCTGCGGGGATATCGTGCCAGTGCATAAGGCGCATGTCGCGATTTGCCACGTGATGTCCTTTTGTGAGCTTTTCATCCTTGGTGTGATCGTTAGACAGATGGAAACGATCATGCAACGAGGTCTTTCATGTCTGCACCCTTCACAACCCTTACCGAATTCCGCGCTGTTTTGGCTGCGGCCCCTGCTGTTGATGCTGCTGCTATCGCTGGTGCGCAAGACCGCAATGGTCAATTGACGAAGCCGCCGGGTGCGTTGGGCCGACTTGAGGATTTGGCGATCTGGTATGCAGGATGGCGCGGGACGGATCGCCCGAGTTTGGACAATCCGCAGGTGATCATTTTTGCTGGTAATCACGGAATATGTGCCCAAGGCGTGTCTGCATTTCCCCCTGAAGTGACAGTCCAGATGGTTGCTAACTTTGAACATGGGGGCGCTGCGATTAACCAATTGTCAAAGGCTTTTGGTGCAAAGATGGATGTGCACGCGTTGAATTTGGACACACCGACTGTTGATTTCACAGTTGCGCCTGCGATGACTGAGGATGAAGTGATTGCTGCACTGCGCACCGGCTGGAATGCCGTTGATCCAGATGCAGATTTGGTTGTGACGGGTGAGATGGGTATTGGGAACACGACCTGTGGTGCGGCCATTGGTGCGGCGCTTTTTGGTGGTGAGGCCGCTGATTGGACAGGGCGCGGGACCGGCGTTGATGATGAGGGTCTGGCTCGCAAAACGGACGTAGTGGCGCGTGGATTGGCCTTGCACGATGTGTCTGATCCGTTGGAAGCGCTTCGGTGTTTAGGGGGCCGCGAGTTGGCGGCGATGGCTGGTGCGATTGCGGCGGCACGTGCGCACCGGATTCCTGTCATTTTGGATGGGTTTATTTGTACGGCGGCCGCTGCCACGTTGGAAAAGGCTGTTCCCGGCGCATTAGATCACGCGGTGGCTGGCCACTTGAGCGCTGAGGGCGCGCATCGCCGTATGCTTGATGCGATTGGAAAAGAGCCGTTGTTGCAGCTTGGCTTACGGTTAGGCGAAGGGTCGGGTGCGGCCCTTGCGATTGGCGTGCTGAAAGGCGCAATCGCGTGCCATTCTGGAATGGCGACATTCGCTGAGGCAGGGGTTGCTGCAGGAGAGGCTTAGAATTTGCCGCGGCGCGATGTTTTCGCGTCGCGGGTTTCTTCCCCGGATTGTTGTTTGAGGGCCAGTGCGGTTTCCAAGTCGTTATTCAGCTCTTTTGCGTGCGCCACGTAGTCCGGGTTGTCGCGCATCGGCACACCCGGTTTCCAGAATTTTGATAAATCCCTGATTGCCGCGCGGTCGTGTTCGTAGAAAAAGGTTTCGGCCTCTGACGCTTCAAATTCGGATAGCCCCAGGTTTTCGAGCGCATAGCGGCCCGCCCGCAAGGATGCATCGAACATCTCGCGCACAACATCATTGGCCCCCGCAGCGTTCAATTCATAGACATGCACCCTGTCACGTGCGCGGGCGATGATGTGCAGGTCGGGCCGCGCCTTGCGGGCATACGCCACCAATTTGTTCGCCATTTTCTTATCATTGATCGCAACCACGAGAACTTGCGCATCATCCAATCCAGCGGCCTTGAGCAGATCGGGACGGGTTGGGTCACCAAAGAACCCTTTGAAGCCATAAGTCCGCATCATCTGCACAGTGCTCAGATCATTATCGATCACCACGGTTGAGAACCCAGCTGACTGCACCAATCGGTTCACGATTTGCCCAAAGCGCCCGATGCCTGCGATGATCACAGTGCCTTTTTCATCGACATCATCGTGGGCCACATCATGGTCAACTTCGATGCGTTTGCTGACCATTTCGTAAACGATGAACAGCAAGGGTGTGATTAGCATGGAAAGCGCGACGATCAGCAACAGTTGGCCCGATAGGCCCGGGCTCAGAACGCCTTGTTGTTGCGAGAATGAGATCAGGATGAAGCCAAATTCGCCCGCTTGTGCAAGGCCAAGGGCAAAAAGCCAGCGGTCTTTGCCTTCGATCTTGAACAGTAGTGAAAGGGCGTAAAGCACCCCGCCTTTGATCAACATCACACCAAATGTCAGCGCAAGGATATAGACGGGTTCCCGGAAAAAGAGGGCAAAGTCGATACCAGCCCCAACAGTGATAAAGAACAGGCCCAGCAGCAGACCTTTGAACGGCTCAAGATCGCTTTCAAGTTCATGGCGAAATTCAGAGTTGGCCAGAACAACTCCAGCCAAGAAAGTGCCAAGGGCAGGTGACAGGCCAACAAGGCTCATCAGGACGGCGATTGAAACGACCATGAGAAGGGCGAGTGCTGTGTACATTTCGCGCAGTTTGGCTTGGTGGATATATCTGAAAATGGGCCGGGTCAGGAAAATTCCAGTGAGAATAACCGCCGCCACAGCACCGAGTGTGACCAGTGTGACACCCCAGCCGGGCAGACCTTCAACAAGGCTAAGGCTTTTATGCGCATCGTCTTGATTAATTGTTCTGACCATGGACCCGTCGGGTGACAAGGTCGCCGTCGCTGAAATTGCGAGCAACGGCAGGAACGCCAGCATTGGGATCACGGCGATGTCTTGGGTCAATAGCACAGAGAAGGTCGATCGCCCCCCATTTGTCTGCATCAGCCCCTTTTCAGACAGTGTTTGCAGCACGATAGCCGTCGAACTTAACGTGAAAATCATACCGATCGCAAATGAGATATTCCAAGCATATCCCAGCATCATTGCCCCGCCCATGACAAGGAGAGTCGTGACCATAATCTGTAAGCCACCCAGCCCAATCAGCCGATCGCGCATGTTCCAAAGGACCCGAGGTTCAAGTTCTAATCCGATGAGAAAGAGCATCATTACAACGCCAAATTCAGCAAAATGTTGCAGGTCTTGGGTCTCAGTTCCGACAAGGCCGGTCACTGGTCCAATCACAATGCCAGCTGCCAAATATCCAAGCACAGATCCAAGGCCCATGCGGGCCGCCAAAGGCACTGCAATCACTGCGGCACCAAGGTAGATTGTGGCTTGAAACAGGAAACTTTCCATGGGGCTGCTTTGCGGGTGAGGGGCCACCAACTGACGAAAGACGCGTCCGGAGGCACGATGATTGAATTATAGTGTGTATTTAGGAGCTAACGGGAACAGCAAACGTTGGCCAGCCCCCTTTAGATATGAGAGTGATATGCGTTATTTTTTGTGTTTGTTGGTTTCTGATTTATGTAAGCCAGTGGTTTGCTCGCACTGGATTCAGGCGCAACGCTGACAATTTAATCGGCAAGCTGAAGTTGCAGCATTTGCGCAGCCCCCCTGAGATGGAGGTTAAGTTCGAATATTTGCAGGCGGCTGCAAGGTGTGTCTATGGGGTTGCCCGGACGTGTCGATACTTCGCTTTGATTAAGGATATATTTATCAAACCGTGGTTTTATGCGTGGCTTAACAAGGTGTTCTTTTGGGCCAGCATGCAAGGCACGATGACGGCGCTGGCCGCTCTCAGATTTACCACCTAAGCCCAATATAAATGTCAAACAGACGATAGCTAAGGGGTTTATGAGTAAAGTGATGTCGAAGTTTTGGAGGATATGGCAACGGGTTAGGTGGTTACGTAGATGATGACGATGGATTGCGGCATTAAATTTGTGAAGGCGCTGCCGTCGATGGCAAATGCAAATGATACAACGCCAAATTAACCCGCTGGGAGTTGAAGCGCATAGAGTTGGCCACTTTTGACAAAGTTTAGCGCGCTATCGCCGATTGCTGTAACTTGACCACCATCAAGGGTGCTGCCAACTTCGACTTTCACGAACCGTCCGTTACCAAAACGAACAAGCGCGCGGCGATTGCCCGGCCTGCCATAAACCCCAATGAGGTTCATATCCCCCAGACGAATGGCGTTTGAAAGCGTTGCAGCTTGCGCGACGCTGGCTGTTGTTGGCTCAGACTGACGCGCGGGCGCTGAAGCAACTGATAAGGTCGGGACGGCTGCTGCTGCCGTGGAAGCTGCTTCATTTCGTGTTTGCTGCCGGGCTGCTAAGGTTTGTGCCGATGACACAACCTGTGCAAAATTACGGGGTCGTGATCCGGGTCGTGGCGACGCCACAATCGCATTGGGCGTTGGACTGACGATTTGGCTTTGCGGTGCCGCCGCAGCGATTGACGCCACGATTGAGCTAATATCTGTTCCGCCTAACGGCACGTCAGGTGTTGCCTGTTCTTCGGCGATAAGCGCCTCGTCCTCTTCGATGGGTGGTGGGGCAAGGTCGGCTGGCCGCACAGATGGACGGAAGCCTGTAAGTGCCGGGTCAGCGAAGGGTTCGGGCGGTGGCGGCGGTACAAGGCCATCAGGACGCAGTGAAGGGCGGAATGCAGCCAGAGCGGGATCATTACCAAGTAAGTTGCCTGCCTCAGCGCTTGCATCGGGTGGTGTCGATCCGGGGCGCAACGGGGGCGTCAGTGCAGGGCTACCGTTGATAACAATGAGCCCTTCGCCCGTGGTTGCAGGCTCATCTGTCGTGGCGGCTAATTCAGGTGGCTCTGCAATAGTATCGACTGGTGCTTCAACTAGGTCACGTTCGACAGTTTCTGGTGTTTCTGGCACTGGCTCTGCTGGGACTGCGGTTGCTATCACAGGCACTTCTGGTTCTGGTCGCAACGGAGGCGTAATCTCAGGTTTACGCCCATAAATCAAAATACCAGTTGGCAAAATTGTGCCGGTCCGCGCCGCGAAAATAAACCCGCGTTCATCCCGTTGGATTGTGCGGTCTGGTGCGGTTGGGTTTTGTGGCGGCAGGATCGTTCTGTCAGGCGCTGCGATTGTGATGTCTGGGGCTGCCGGCCGCGTTGTTGGCACCACCAATGGCAACGTTGCAAATTGCAAGAGCCCGTCAAGTGATCCAGTCTCCGTGTAATTGGGCAATCTTGGTGCGCGTTGCCACACGCCTGTCGCGGCATAAATGCGAGCGGCCTCGGCTGGGCTAAGAACAGTGCCACCCCTGATGCGCGTCATGACGGGCTGCGACACCGTAGTAGCTTTGGCCGCTGCTGGCGTTTCTGTTATGGTCGGTTGTGCCAAGACTGGCGCTGCGACCTCTGCCACGTCTTGAATGGTCGGTGTGCTGAATAATCCAGCGATACCATTTTCCAAGCGGCTACTTGCCCACATCGCTATGATGAACATGAACACCAAGAGCGCCGCGGTCATCATTAGGCCAAGATACTTTGGCTTGCCGCCAACTGCAGGCGACAATTTTCTGCCCTTTGCACCGCCAAGCGCGAAGTCGGCGTTGGTTGGCTTTTTCTCCTGCGGTTTCCTAAAGAACGTCAAGAGTGGGGCAAAACCGTTTGACTTGCTTTCGACGGTTTGAGGGTCTCGTTTCGGTCCAGCAAGTACTGGTGTATCTTCTTTGGCGGATTCTGGTTGTGACACCGTCAGCGGGCTTGGTATCGCAGGGGCGTCAGGCTCAGAGGTGGACAGGACTGGTTCAATCGGTGGCTTGGTCGTGGATGCACTGCGTGTGAAAAACGCGATTGGGTCCCGATCAGGCCGTATGTTGTCTGTTTTTTCCAGACCTTCTTTTGATTCAGGCGGTGCGGGGACACGCCTTGCGCCCGATATTTCAACAGGTCGTGAATTGGTATGGCGCGTGAAAACAGGGTCATCTTTAGTAGGCTCATCGCCGTCTAAGGATTTGATATTCTCAACATCGGTAGGTGTTTCGTCTGTAATGGGCGCACGTTCGCGACGAAAGACTAATTCACCAACGGGGTCTGGATCTGCATTCGCTGGGGTATCTTCTGTGTCGGGTAACGGCTCGCTGTCGATGGGGTTTGGTTCGGCAGGCGGCATGTTGTCGGTCGCAGGTAGGGTCTCTGCGAAGGGGAGCTTCATGAAACCAGGCAAGGTTCCAATGCTTGGCAATATTGCTGGGCTATCATCGCGTGTAATTTCAACGTCAGGGCCCAGAACGTCACGGGCATATGCAGTTGCGCCAAAAAAGACTTCGGTGCTGAACGTAAGAGGTGCCGCCACCGCCACAAAGGTCATGGGCGCGAAGCCATGTTCTTTTGCAAATGCCTCAGCTTCATCAAGGGTTTGACGTGCAACTGCTGCGATCTGCGTACGCCCACCGGTCCGGTCAAAGTCGATGACAAGCTCGTCCAAAGGGATGGGTGTTGCGCGATCAACTGCTGCGTAGATATCGTCGATCGATGTGCGTGCTGTGTCTATTTCGATGTATTTGATTTGATCGTTGGGCAGCAACAGCTTGGTGCGCAAACCGTCTGGTTCAAGCACTATCGCGCCGTCGCGCAGGGTTTTCATGGACGCACCCAGGTCGGCGGCGTCCAAAGTCACCTGTCCAGCGAGGGCCCAACCCCCTGTCACCCGGTGTAGCAGGCGAATCCCCTCAAGCGAGAGTGAAAGCGCAAAATTTGGCGTCATATGAGAGTCTTAACAGGTTCACTGCACAAGCTGGAAGGTCCTTTTCCCTACAAACGTCTCATACCGCGAAAAACCGCTAAATCCAAGAGCGGGAACTAGCCCGCCAAGGATTAACACATCAGATACGTCTAAAGGGTGAATGATACCTAAATCTGGAAAGGATTTTCTATGCGACGTCTGCTTTGTCTTCTCATCTTTGCGATGTTTGCCGTTGGTTTCTCAGACCATGCAATCGCCCAAGAGATCACGGTCATTGGCACTGGCACAGTGACCGCGAAACCCGATATTTTGCGGATTGTTGTTGGTGTCGTTGCGCATGATACACAGGCCGCTACCGCTATCGATCAAATGAGCAAAAACTTAACGAAGGTCATGGTAGCATTGTCCGACGAAGGCCTGCCGCCTGCTGATATTCAAACCACCGGATTGCAATTATCCGAACGATATAATGATACCCGCAACGGTGATGAGCCGCCAAAGGTTGTCGCGTTCACGGCCAGTTCTGCGGTGAATATTGTTGTCCGTGATTTGGATCGTGCGGGTGGTATTTTGGATCGCCTTTTATCCGCAGGTGCCAATCAAATCGGCGGCTTGCGGTTTGATATTGATGATAAGTCGGTGCTGCTTGAACAAGCCCAAATTGCCGCAATTGCGGATGCTATTGCCAAGACAGCACTCTATGCGCGGGCTGCAAACGTGAAAGTTGGGGCGATTATGTCAATCTCAGAAGCCACGATAGGCGGCGGATATAACGGCGGTT
>JAPKCP010000377.1 GCA_028822885.1 Yoonia sp.
GTGGCCCGCGTGAACGTTCAAGCCGTTCAACAAATGTGGGTCATCTTCGCAGGCTTTGCGCCAGCCTTTGTCGGCCAAGGCCAGCATGAACGGCATCGTCGCATTTCCAAGTGCGATAGTTGACGTGCGGGCCACGGCCCCCGGCATGTTCGCAACGCAATAATGCATGATCCCATCAACTTCGTAGATTGGATCTTGGTGAGTTGTGGCTTTTGATGTCTCAAAACATCCGCCTTGGTCGATGGCAACGTCAACCAGAACAGCGCCCGGTTTCATTTCAGACAGTTGCGCGCGTGAAATTAGTTTCGGGGCAGCCGCACCGGGAATGAGGACGGCACCAATTACCATGTCGGCCTCACGGACCAGTTCAATCGTGTTGCCAGCACTGGCGTAAGACGTCTTAAACTGACCGCCAAATACATCATCCAAATACCGCAAACGCGGGAGAGAACGGTCCAAAACTGTGACATCAGCGCCCATTCCAGCTGCGATCTTGGCCGCGTGGGTCCCAACAACACCGCCGCCGATCACGACTACACGGGCAGGCCCAACACCGGGAACGCCACCCATCAGAACGCCGCGTCCGCCATTCGCCTTTTGCAAGGTCCATGCACCCACTTGTGGGGCCAAACGACCTGCAACCTCAGACATTGGGGCCAGCAACGGTAGGCCACCACGGTCATCAGTGACGGTTTCATAGGCAATGCAGGTCGCGCCAGAGTCGATAAGGTCGTTGGTCTGGGCAGGATCGGGGGCAAGGTGCAGATACGTAAACAAGATTTGACCCTCGCGCAGCATCTTACGCTCACCGGGCTGGGGTTCCTTAACCTTCACGATCATATCTGCAGTGGCGAAAATCTCTTTCGCAGTGCCAGCAACTTTGGCGCCTGCCTCGATGTAATCAGCGTCAGGGAAGCCTGCGCCTTCACCGCCGGCTGTTTCAACCGTAACAGTGTGACCGTGGGCAATCGCCTCACGTGCTGCGTTGGGTGTGAGCCCAACACGGAATTCTTGTGGCTTGATCTCTTTGGGGCAACCGATGTGCATGATGATTCTCCTTCTCCCACTGCGAACACTCTGCCGATCGCCTCACAATGTCCCATGCAAAATCATTGCATGTTAGCGTGATCATTCGTAGAAGTTTGCGCATATACATCTGTAGATCGAAGGATCATGCGCAAAATGGAAATAGACCACATAGATCGCCGAATTCTTGAGGTGCTGCAAAAGTCGGGACGCATGTCCAACGCGGAGCTATCAGAAGTCGTGAACCTGTCCGCCTCTGCTTGTCACCGCCGGGTCCAACGCCTCGAAAAGGAGGGGTTCATTCGAGGTTATGTCGCCCTTCTTAACCCCCGCAAAGTTGGGCGACCCACAACAGTTTTCGTTGAAATCACACTGTCAGGGCAAGCGGATGAGGTGCTGGACGCATTTGAAAAAGCCATCTCCTTGGTTCCTGACGTGCTCGAATGCCACTTGATGGCAGGGACGGCGGACTACCTGCTTAAGGTTGTGGCGGGCGACACCGAAGACTTTGCGCGCATCCACCGCCGTTATCTCGCAACATTACCGGGGGTTGCGCAGATGCAGTCATCGTTTGCGCTGCGCACTGTGCGGAACACAACGGCGATGCCGGTTTGAGCCGTAGCGGTGGGGTTGTCTGAACCGCCTATCTTCCAGCGTATGCAGAGTTGGTTTGCCACTGCTGCAAACCGCTAAGAACCAGCTCTAACCCAAAGTCAAAGTTGGTCATTCTGTTGTAGGTCCCCGCAATGATTTCTGAAGCTGCCTCATACATATACGGATAATTTGCTTGTGAATTCATAGGCAGAAACTGCGCTGCTGCCGCTTTGTATTGGTCGGGTTCGACTGGAAAATTCAGCTCTTGGATCGTGTATCCGTAGACGTGACTATCAATGGCGTTGCGAGCCCAATCTGCTTGGGCATAGGTGAATCCGCCAGCCACCAGACACCCTACGATGGCATCAATGTTGCGCATGACTGTTACACTCAACGAAAATCTCGAAATCAGCAATGTTGAAGTCCAGCGGTGACGCAGCAGAACCTGTCGCAAGGAGTGCGCGCACCACCGCATCATGACTTCCCAGTCACCGCCGATAGTGGGGCTGTCGATTTCTGCCACAACCTTGCCCAACATTAGCTCAAGCAATGCGTCTTTGCCGGCGACGTAATTGTAGAGCGGCATTGCTGTTACATTCGGTAAACCTGCCAGCTTACGCATCGACAAGGCTTCAAACCCCTCATGGTTGGCAAACTCCAACGCCGTTTCAACACTCCTTTTTGCGGTTAGTGACTTGCGTTTCATTGGGTTGCCATCTTGGAACAGTTTTACGATCAGAGCGTGTCGTTAAAAACTTGACGCTCTGGATCGTCGTGCTGTTCAACATAATTTTGTCCTTCATGTACCCCAGATTTCATACGAAGATATCAACTGGCGGAATAGCCGGTGTCACGATCACGTCTGCCTTCTTGCTTATCGCCGCAGTGTTCGTCGAGATCGCAGTCGCAATGATCTTCCTGACTTTGGCGCGGCGACAGCGCACAGTCCGGACCGTCAACTTGATCGCTGTTGTGATCAGCATATTGTTCGTGGTCGGCGGTGGCAGCCTAACGGCGCACTACATCTTTTTTGCGTCCACTGAAGTCATCGTGCTGATCTATATCGCAAAGCTG
>JAPKCP010000082.1 GCA_028822885.1 Yoonia sp.
GATCCAAAGGTGGTTCCACTTGCGCCATCCGTTGTCTAAGGTCATTGTTATGACCAACGCTTTTGAGGAACTATTGCTATGATCCGCTTTATGTCTGCCGTATTTGTATCTGCAACGCTTGTGGCTTGCACCGATGGAAAGCCTTTGGCCTATCCAGGGGAAATTCCGATTGAAGTTGCTCGGGTCTATGCTGATCTGTTCCAAGATAAACCGTTTGATGAGGCCGCTGTGAAGGTTGTTGCGACTGAACATGGTGATTTACGCACATTCACGCTGCGCCCTTGTCAAAATGGGGCACGTATTTGTGGTGCAGACGCCGGAACGGTTGAAGTGACGCCGGATTATTACGTGGTGTCTGGCGCGTATCCAGGTCGGACATTCTGGCTTTCGCCGGGCGGTGACGGTTTTACTGACTGGAGTGGTGTGCGTTCGAATCTTGCTTGGAACGAAGCTACACAATAAAAAAAGGCGGGCGTTTGCCCACCTTTTCTGAACTATATCGTGCTTGATTTAGATACCAACGAACCGCTGTACGAGGCGTGGCAATAGACCATTGAACTTAAGTGGTGCATCGGTTGCAGAAAGACAGATGCAATCTAGCCCTTCTTCGGCGACAGGCGTGTGGTTAAGATCTTCATTCGCGATCTCAATGTCACCAGTGCCAAAGCGATCATGTTCATCCACAAACGCACCTTGCAAGACAAGCGTTAGCTCCATCCCGCGGTGGCCGTGATCGGGTACTGCTGTTCCTGCAGGGATTTTGAGCAGTCGGACTGTTGCATCCTTGGAGGTCTTCAATATTGCTTGGCTCACCCCACCACCAATTTTGCGCCATTTCACATCGTCAAGCGACCCTGACATATAACTCTGCAATGGTGTTGGGAATATGCTGCTTGTCTGGGGGGCAGGAACGGTAACTGGCGCATCAGGCACCGCTGCAATCATCGCCATAACAGTCGCAAGGCTATCTTCGCCTAATGCAACGCTGTCACTATTCTCGACAATTGCACCGCCAACCGCATCAAAACTACCAAGGTGCGCACGGCAGTCATCGCACAGCGAAATGTGTGTGGCGACCACAACGTTAAAGGCTTCCGGTAAGGCGCCAGCAGAATATCCCATAAGCAGGTCATCGGTGAGGTGGTGTTTAATCGTCGCGATCATGTGTCTTCCGTTCATCCTATGGTGTGGCGCAGCCGGTCCAATGCCAGCCGTATACGTGATTTAATTGTGCCCAAAGGCAAGCCCGTCTGGGCGGCGATTTCGCTATGTGTCAGTTCGCCGTAGTACGCTTTCTCAATAAGTAGTCTCTGTTTATCGGGTAACGCCGCGATGGCCTTTCCCAGTATTTCTGTTTCTTGCTGCATGCCAATGGCATCGGCCTGATCGGGATCAGGCTCTGGTCCCCATGGCAAATCTTCTGGCTCAACTCTGCGCTGCTTGCGCAACAAATCGATCTTGCGGTTCCGGGCGATTGTGAAAATCCATGTCGATACACTCGCCTTAGCGGGATCGAACAAATGAGATTTTCTCCAAAGCGTTACCATCACCTCTTGCGTGCATTCTTCTGCCAGATCAGGGCTGGCACCCGATTTCATCAAAAAAGATTTCACGCGCGGCCCAAAGTGGGCAAACAGTTCCGCGAACGCAGCCCTATCTTGCGCGTCACGCACAGCCATCAGCTGCGGCACCCAAGCGGCCCGTTTTGCTGCCTTGTCTGCTATCACTTATTTCGCCTTCACTCTGAGCTTTTCGTCAATTATGCGCACTGCTCGCAGTGCATCCATGCGTCGTCAGGTGTGGCCGAGCGGTCCTTTATCGTCAATATATTATTATTACGTGGGCCGTTCAGATTTGGATCAATCCGACAAATAATTACTTCATGGGCTGTTTGAAACTCATCCAGATGGCTATGCGTGTCGTATATATGACAAACAAAACACTACACGGAGCACTGCACATACATGCCGTTTGAAAATTCGACCGCCGCGCCCCGAAGAATTGCCGTTATTGGTGCTGGGATTTCAGGGATGGGGGCGGCCCATGCCCTTGCAAAAAACCACCATGTTGTTTTGTTCGAAGCTGAAAACCGACTGGGTGGCCATGCCCGCACGAAAATGGGGGGACGGCAGGGCGATCAGGCTGTGGACACCGGGTTTATTGTGTTCAACTACGCCAACTATCCCAACCTGACGGCATTGTTCGCAGAACTGGACGTCCCCGTGACGGAAAGCAACATGAGCTTTGGGGCATCGTTCGGTGGAGGTCGTATGGAATATGGGCTGGCCAGCATGAACGCGCTGTTTGCCACAAGGTCGAATATGGTTAATCCTAAGTTCCTGCGCATGGTTCGCGATATTTTGAAATTCAACAAAGACGCGTTGGCTGCATCACAAGAAGAAGGCCTGACCATTGGCGGCTTAATGGTCAAACTGGGTCTGTCTGATTACTTTGCAGATCATTACCTTTTGCCGTTTTCAGGTGCGATCTGGTCGACACCTAAAGAAAAAATTATGGATTTCCCTGCGAAGACGATGATCCAATTCTTTGATAATCACGCACTCATGTCTGCCGCTGGTCAGCATCAATGGTTCACTGTCAAAGGTGGCAGCCAAGAATATGTGCGTCGTTTGGGCGCTTCGATGTTTGCCCATGGCGTTGATTTACGTCTTTCCACACCCACGCAGGCCGTGCGCCGAACCGCATCTGGGGTTGAGGTACGACCTGTTGGTGGCGACTGGGAACACTTCGATGAAGTCGTGTTTGCCACACATTCTGACGATACACTTGCAATGCTATCTGATGCGTCTGAAGCCGAGAAAAATACACTTGGTGCCGTTAAATATCAGCCAAACAAAGTTGTGCTCCATTCCGACACCACAATTATGCCAAAGCGCCGCCAAACGTGGTCGTCTTGGGTTTACTCTGAGGAAGCGGGTAAGACGACGGATCAGATTGATCTGACGTATTGGATGAATTCGCTTCAGCCGTGGTTGACCGAAGACCCGTTGATGGTGACGCTAAACACAACGCGTCAAATCGACGAAAGCCTTATTTGGGATGAGGTCACGTTGCGCCATCCGGTCTATGATCTTGCTGCAATCGAGGCACAAAAGCAGGCCACCGTGATGAATGGCACAAACCGGACTTGGTTCTGTGGGGCATGGATGAAGAATGGCTTCCACGAGGATGGGTTGTCGTCGGCCTACGATGTTGTAGCAGCATTGAACGCCGTCGACCGCGTGAAAATGGCGGCAGAGTGAACGCTGTCCATCATATTGCTGGCGAAACGTATCATGGTAGGCGTGGCGCTATAAAAAACGCCTTCCGCTATTCCATTGATTATGTGCTTGTTGATGCGGATGCGCCGGTTGAAACCCCCGGTTTATTTGCCCGAAATGCAGCTAGCCTGATGTCATTGCACGATAGTGATCATGGCGGGGTGCCGAAGGCTGGACGCGGGACGGCTTGGGTACGTGATGTCCTGCAAGAACATCAAATCCAGCTAGACGGTCGCATTGATCTGCTGGCCCAGCCAAGACTGCTAGGTCATGTGTTTAACCCGGTGGCGTTTTGGCTGTGCCATGATGATGCAGGTGTTCTGCGGACGGTTATCGCAGAAGTCTCAAATACATTTGGTCAACGCCATTCCTACCTGTGCCATCACGACGATATGCGTGAAATCACGAAGGATGAGACCCTTTCAGCCACCAAGATATTCCACGTCTCACCATTCCAACCGGTTGAAGGCGGCTACACCTTTCGCTTCGATATCACCCACGACCATATCCACATCGTGATCGACTACACCCGCGGGGATGGTGGCTTGATTGCAACGCTAAAAGGCGAACGTCAGCCGCTTACCAACACATCAATTCTCAAAGCAGCGATCCGCCGTCCGTTTGGGTCGCGCCGGGTGCTGACGCTGATCCATTGGCAAGCAATAAAGCTCTGGTTCAAAAAAGCGACATTCCGGTCCTGCCCTGACCCGCTAGACAAAGAAGTCAGTAAATGATCCAGAAAATGACGAGACTTCCGGCTTACAGCCTGTTTGCTGCTGTGATCAATGCGGCTGGTTTGCCGATCTATATCTATGCGCCAAAACTCTATGTTGATAACTATGGGGTCACATTGGCGGCGCTTGGCACAATGCTTTTTGCGCTGCGCATGTTCGACGTCATCCAAGACCCTGTGCTGGGTTGGATCAGCGAACGGCTTGGTAAGTGGCGGCCACTTGCAGTGGCTTTCGCCGGTGTCGTCCTCGCAGTTTCCATGATCGGCCTGTTCGCGGTTGAGCCACCTATCGCCCCGCTTTACTGGTTTGGTCTGACGCTGCTTGGTCTCTTTTCAGCGTTCTCATTCCTCACGATCAATTTCTATGCACAGGGTATCGCCAAAGTTGGTGACGACCCCAAAGGCCACGTCAAACTCGCCGCATGGCGAGAAACTGGGGCGCTACTGGGTATTTGCGTTGCGGCCGTCGCCCCTACGCTACTGATGGGCTACGACTTTGACGCCTTCACGGCTTTCGCTTGGGGATTTGCGGCCGCAACAGTGGCCGCAATCATCTGGATGTGGCCAGAGTGGACGAGCCGGGTGCAAACGGAACCAACGCCCATAAAAGCCATCTGGAGCGACAGCCAAGCACGTCGGCTTTTGCTGCTTGCTCTGGTCAACGCCACCCCCCTCGCGGTCTCATCAACGCTATTCCTGTTCTACGTGGAAAGCGCGCTAGGCGGTGTTGGCTGGGAAGGGGCGCTGTTGGTGTTGTTCTTCCTCGCGGCGGCGCTTTCTTCACCAATGTGGTCAAAGCTCGCCAGCAGATACGGTGAAAAGCCAGTTTTGCTGTCTGCAATGATCCTTGCAGTGATCTCTTTTGGGTACACTTACACTTTAGGCACCGGCGATGTGATCCCATTTGCGATTGTGTGCGTACTATCAGGAGCGACCATAGGTGCGGATCTTACCCTGCTGCCTGCGTTGTTTGCAAAACGAATGAGCGTTATCGCCCCCAATGGCGGACAGGGGTTTGGGCTTTGGTCACTGGTTAGCAAGTTCACATTAGCCTTTGCGGCAGTGGTCCTGCTTCCCCTGTTGGAAGGGGCCGGTTTTCAGTCTGGCAATCCAAGCCAGCCGCAGGAGGCCGTCGTGACGTTAGTGGCGCTGTATGCGCTGGTGCCGTCCGTATTAAAACTGGTCGCAATTGCCTTACTGGTCGCGACCAAACTAGAGGATTAAGCGATGTCGTTTCTATTCTACGTCCTTCTCGGCGTCGCATTGATGCTTGTTGGGATGATCATAAAGTCGCGATATTTTTCCTTTCAGGCGCAAATCTCGGATGACTATGCCAACCATGGCCCACTGTTTGACATTCGCGAACGGCTCAATGGGCCGATTGTCTGTGAAGGCGTGATATATGGGCCCATGGGCAGGGTCACGTCCCGCTTCACGGCGAATTTTGAAGCTTCGTGGGAGGGTAATGTCGGCAAGATGGTCGAAGTTTTCCATTACGATAGTGGCAACGTTCAACACCGGGAATGGCTTCTCACGCTTGGGAACGATGGGGCGATTAAGGCTGAGGCATCTGATTTGGTCGGGACTGGAACAGGTCGGCAAATGGGGTCAGCTGTGTTGTTGAACTATCGGATTAAGCTGTCAAAGGACGCGGGTGGCTATGTTCTTGATACGACGGATTGGATGTACTTAATGTCTAACGGATCAATCATGAATCGCTCCCAGTTCCGAAAATTTGGTATTAAGGTAGCAGAGTTAGTTGCGACGATGCGTCCGGCTGACGGCGTAAAAATAATTAATTCAGGAGAATAGCAAAGTGATGGATTGGCAAGGTAAGCGGTATTGGCTCGTTGGCGCAAGCGAAGGGCTTGGACGTGCTGTTGCGCATAAGTTAAGCGCTGCAGGGGCTGAGGTTATCGTGTCAGCGCGGTCTGAGGATCGTTTAAAGACCCTCGTTGAAGAACTTCCCGGCAAGTCCTCCTACGTGGCCGTCGACGTCGTCGACCGTGCACAGGTTGAGGCGGCAGCGCAGGAAATAGGTGAGATCGACGGCGTGATCTACCTTGCAGGTGTCTATTGGCCAATGAAGGCTAGTGAATGGGATAACGAAAAAGTTGACATGATGGGTGAGGTCAACTTCCTTGGTGCCTCGCGCGTTGTGGGCGCTGTCATCGGCGGTATGGTCGCACGCGGATCAGGGCATATCGTGCTGACTGGGTCACTTTCTGGTTTCCGGGGGCTTCCGGGTGCCATTGGATATTCTTCGTCCAAGGCCGGATTGATGGTACTTGCCGAAAGCATGCAGGCCGATCTGCGAAAGTCGGCGATTCATGTGCAGCTGGTCAATCCTGGGTTCATTAAAACGCGCCTTACCGACAAGAACGACTTTAAGATGCCGTTTATTATGACCGCTGAAGAAGCTGCGAACGAAGTGTTCGACCATATGAACACCGGCCGTTTCAAAAAGAGCTTTCCAGCGTTGTTTTCATTGGTCTTCCGCGGATCGCAGTTTTTGCCCGACTGGCTTTATTACCGTTTGTTTGGTGCCAAGTAAGGTCTGAATCTTTTTGCCTGCCACATTAGCGTCCAATTCACAGGTCATTAACCAATTGTGGCGATTATGGTCACGGCATTGGGAACTAATCACATGGTGTGCTTCGGAAAATTGGCCCGACTTGTTGGTTGTGCGCCTTTGGCGCTGACATTGCCGATACTAGCTGCTGCAACCGGAACTGATGAACCTGTTGATATTACGTATCTCATAAGTTCTGGTCGGATTGTGAATGCAGTGGGCGATACCGCGCCGCAGGCTCAAGCTGATGCACGCGCTGCCATTTGGGCGTTGACACGGCAGGTTGAAGGCGCTCCGTGTGAACGAAACGGATTAGCTGGCGCCACTTGCTTTGGTACTTTTCAGACAGGCGTGAGAAAATAGGGCGCTGCGCATTTTGTGCAGCACCCTAATTGTAAAGTGAAGTCGCGTTTTAGATATACGTCAGGTCAGGGCTGCATCAAACTTAGCCTTCGCACGTCCCCAAACGCCTGCATTTAAATCAGCAAGCCCCAAAAGGTGTGGCAGTAATTGTCCTGCAAAATCCTCGCTGCTTTCGCGTGGTAAAAGTGAAGGGAGGTTGTCTATTGCCATCACATCTAATGGTGGCATGTCATGCACCCTAAGCGCTGGCGCATCCCATGTCGTCGCGCGATCATAGACTTTGATCGGGGAAAAGTCGCTATCAGGATCACATGCGATATCCCCGATGACAGTCAATTTGCGCGGGTCAGTTTTAGCGCTGGCTGGAATGAAAATAGGGGTACTTGGACCAGCAAGAATGCAATTAAGAAAGATGTCATGTTGCAGAATTTCAGGAAATGGCCCGCCTGACGCGGTCTCTGCCATGTCCCAACCCGTGACGGACAGGCCGAGTGCTTCACAAAGGTCAGTCGCGCCCGTGCCAACCCGGCCCAATGCACCAATGATCAGTGATGTTGGTGTCTGACCGTTCAACGCGCCTGCTATGAGGGCTTTAAGATCGTCGGCACCGTTTACGCCGCGCACATCTGCCAAGGGTGTCCCGGATTGCTGTGCTGCCCACGCGAGCAAAGACATCGCGGCGCCCGCATAGCCCGCCCAGTATCCAAAGGCTGCAACTCTACGCCCGTTGGGCTCCACCAAATATTCCAGATCATACAACGCGCCGCCACCGGCCTGAAAGCGATCTAGCAGAATACGCCCACTTGGCTGGCCCTTAAACGCATGACCGAACATGATATGGCGATGCCGCAATGCTGTGCCGTCTTCGGGTAGTTCTTTGAGGCCAAAGATGATGGCATCAGCCGGGGCGTCAGGCCACCCGCCAGTCGGAGCAATCGCACACCCAGCCGCCTCATAGTCCAAGGTTGGGATGCAACGATCTGCGCTGTTTTCGACAGTGACAGCAAAGCCTGCTGCAATCATTTGTGCTGCGCCATCAGGTGTTAAACCAACCCGTGTTTCATGTGCGCGAGGCTCTGCGCGCAGCCAAATATGGGTCATAACATACCTTTCGCGATAACGGCTTGAACAGACGGACGTGCCAGCATCATCGCGTGAAATGCGGCCAGCTTTGGGTAGTTCGCTAGATCAACACCGTCACCCGGCGCCCAATTGAGGACGATAAACAGATAGGGGTCTGCGATGCTCAGCTTTGCACTGACAAATGGATCAAGGGCCAGCTTTTCCTCAAGATAGGCGCAGGACGTTGCCATCGTTTGCGGCACTTTTGCAGTCATATCGTCAAAGCTGGTTTGCTGATCCGCCCAGCGGTGGCCACGCATTTTATGGGCGTGGTTTATGTGCATGGTTGAGGCCAGATAATACATCACCTCACGCATTTGGGCGGCAATAAACGGGGTGTCCGGCATCATCTGCCCAGATGTCACTGCGATGAAATCAAGGATCGCGCCGGTTTCAGTCAGCGTGCCTGCACCCGTGACTAAGGCTGGCACGCGCCCTTTGGGGTTCACGGACAGATAAGCTGGCTTGGCTTGTGCGCCGCTGGCGAAATCAACAGTCACGGCTTCATAGGCGAGACCAGCTTCTTCAAGGGCGATGGCTACAGCGACTGAAACCGTTTTGGGGGCGTAGTGCAGGGTCAGCATGGGGTATCCGATCAGTAATGTGTGCGGGCAGTCAAACGATCTGCATGGTCCAAATGCGGTGCGCTATTGAACGTCGAAACCAATGGGCCGTGGGTGGTGATGTGGATGCGATGCACTGAGGTATTGAGGATAGGCAGGGCAATCCGCGCCATTTGCGGGATATCAAGGCCAAGGATGCGCGACACAGACTGTGCAATGATACCACCCGAGGTGATGCACAAAATCCGGCGACCCGGTTGTGCCGCCATATCCATCATGGCTTGAACGCGGTTGGTGAACGCCTGATAGGTTTCAGTTCCTTTGATGTGACCGTCTTTCCATGCTGTCAGGGTCGCTGGGAAATGGGTCACAAAATCGTCGGGGGACGTGCGGGCTGTGCCCGGTTGATAGACTGCCATTTCGTCAGTCAGATCATAATACGCAATCTCGTTCAGACGTTCATCAACGGTCACATCGGTAAAGCCCATACCTGCTGCGGTCTCTTTTTGACGGCGCAACGATCCGCTGAACACCGCATCAAATGGACCATCATGTGCGTGAATCCAATCACCTAGCCATTTTGCCTGCTCGTGGCCCAGATCCGATAGCTTGTCGTAGTCAATTTCGTTGTCCGCAGCAGAGTTCGCCTGACCATGCCTGACCAGTGTGATTTCGCCCATATTCTGTTCCCCTTTTGTCTATTGGCCAGAGGTAGGGCGTTCCACCGCCGTTGGCAATGTTAGCCTTTTGCGTCTGGATAAGGACGCACGAAGACCCATTTGTCGCCTTCAGATAAATCGGGGTCATAGGCGTATCCACCGGTGGTAAAGTCTTTCACCTGATCTGCGTCCGTCGCCCGTTCCTCAGTTAAAAACCGTGCCATCGCCCCGCGTGCACGCTTTGCAAAGAACGATACGATACGCGGTTTGCCGTCTTTCACCTCCAAAAACTGGGGGGTGATGACGCGCAATTTCAGCGCCTTACGATCAGCAGCCCCAAAGTATTCCTGTGAGGCGCAGTTTACCAATATGTCAGTGTCGACTTCATCGGCTTGGGTGTTCAGTGCCTCTGCGATGTCGTCGCCCCAATAGTCGTACAACGACTTGCCGCGCCGGGTTTTCAGGCGACTTCCCATTTCCAACCTGTAGGGCTGGATCGCATCAAGTGGGCGAAGTAACCCGTATAGACCCGACAAAATGCGCAAATGATCCTGTGCCCAATTCAGATCAGCCGTATCCAAGGTCTTTGCCTCAAGCCCTTGATATGTGTCGCCGTTAAACGCCAACGCAGCGGGCTTTGTCATCTCAGATGTTGGTTCGGCGGCAAAGGCTAGGAACCGGTCGCGGTTCAGTCTGGCAAGATCATCAGAAATGCTCATCAAATCGCGCAAACCAGTCAGCGTCAGGTTTTTCGCAGTCTTAGAAAGCCGTACAGCATCGGCCTGAAAATCAGGTTGCGTTGCGGCAATCTCGACAGGGTCCATGTCCAGCGATTTGGCAGGGGAAATCACGGTAAGCATCTGGCACGTCCTTTGGGCAATTTTACTACCACAGATGTATCACGCAGGGGCGCGTTGACCAGTGTTTGTGGCAAGGCAAAGCAACGTCGCGGTCACAAAATGGCTGGCGCTCCTACCAACGGTGCGGCAAGTGATGCTACATTATCGACCACCCCGTTCATTTTAGGGAACGACGTATCGACAGTTGTGGATTTACTGAAAAATCATGAAATAGATCGCGGGCTTACTAGTTGAACACTTTGGCAGCTTTAAAGTGCCAGAATACACAAATTCATAATGTCTACGCATCAAAACTCGGTTATGCTCAAATTCATAATTTGCTACCGAACCAATCAAAAGGCCCGCCTGACATATGACGCGTCAAGAGATTGAAACCCTGATCAGTAGTATCGCCCTTGGTGATCGCAAAGCGTTCAATACGCTTTATGATGCGACAAGTGCGAAACTTTTGGGGGTTTGTTTGCGTATTTTACATGACCGCGCTGCAGCTGAGGACGCCATGCAAGATACGTTCATAAAGGTTTGGAAACACGCTGATCGTTTTGCTGTCAATGGCTATAGCCCGATGACGTGGCTCATTACGATTGCGCGCAACACGTCTATTGACCGGCTGCGTGCGTCAAAGCCTGCGGCGGATATTGCCGATTATACTGATACGATTGCAGCATCTGGCCCTTCGCCAGAAGCGACTGTCATTGCCACCGCAGAAGCCCGGAGAATCACTAAGTGCCTCGGAGAGCTTGCGCCAACGCGCAGTGCGGCGATCAAGAGCGCGTATCTCGATGGCTTGCCATACGCAGATCTTGCAAAGAAATTTAACGTCCCACTTAATACAATGCGGACATGGCTGCGCCGTGGCCTTATCGCGTTGAGAGAGTGTATGACCCAATGAGTACTTCTTCTGACATGAGCCCTGATGACACTGAATTTGCAGGCGAATACGTTTTGCGTGTGTTGTCTAAAGATGCCCATCGGGCTGCCGCAGTGCGCGCATCTACTGATCCAGCGTTTGCTGCCGAAATTCGTGCATGGGAAGATCACCTTGCCTCCTTAACTGACGAAATCGTACCAATAGCGCCATCTGCTGCGGCGAAATCAGCCCTGATGGGGCGGTTGTTTGGTATGGACAAAAAACGTGGTGTCTTTGAACGGCTTGGTCTCTGGAAGGGACTGACTGGTGGGCTTGCCGCAGCTGTGGCAGTCTTGGCCGTATTGGCATTCGTCCCGGAATTGATCGTACCCAAAGCGCCTCGTTTCGTGAC
>JAPKCP010000083.1 GCA_028822885.1 Yoonia sp.
CATAAGTCAGGCCACAGCCATCCACAATATCAGCACGGTGGGCGCAGTCATGACATGGTAAAGACCCGAAAGTTTCTCACCGCGTTAGCCAGAGAGGCGCGTGACCACTTGGGAGATATGGACTGCTAATTGGGATTGATGCGGGGATATGGCGGAGGTAGCCTCTTTCATGTATAATAAATAAAGCATTGGTATGATTAATTAAATTTCTCTATTGAAAGTTACATACTACAAAATACACCACCTAAAGCTACAATTTTAGTTAAAATGACCCCAATTATTACTCGAAAGATATGCCTATTTTAAGTGATAGGCAAGAAATTGGCCACAATGTGAAACTTAGACCTGTTGATATTTAGAACAACCCACTTCTTGGGCGTCAGCAGCGCGATTGCAGCAGGCGTCCCCCAATTTGGTTTTGGCGAATCTGACGTTGATAGATTAGAGATTTTGCAAACGAGTACCTACTCCTGATTACTCAACTTTAATTACAGAAAGCTCTATTGAAACAACTGTCTCATTTGGATTAGTAACTTTGAAGCCGTGGCGTTGTACAATTTCACCAGATAGAGCGAGGCCCTGAGGCAGAGTGCTAGAGTAAAAAATTTGACGGTCTGCAATCTCTACAATTTGCTGATCTTCGTTAAGTCCTACAATCGCGACCATTAAATAAGTTAAAGTCTCATCGCCTGCATTTAGTACCGTGTAGTTAATTGCGTACAGCGGACGACCGCCTATATCCTCCTGCAGTTCGCTTTCTACACTAATTTCCAGAAATTGTACATCACTTGGAAACGAATCGGCATTCGCAGCCATAACAGTGGAACAGACCAGCGCGGTCAGAAATATAAGCGGCCTACTACTTGCGATCAAAATACTATTCTCCTGCCTTAACTTTAACCAACATTTCCAAAGTAGCATGCTTTCATGTACATTGCTGTCGTTTGACTTTCCAATCAGCCCTTAACTAGGTTGGTGTCATCGTAAGGCTTGCGCGCGGGGATTAGGGCTTCCCTAAAAACTGCGCTTGCAGCATCAACCGTCCAAACCAATCTTTTGACAGCCAACACTGCATAAAGCACTTCAATACTAAGCCATTTAAGAAATTTACACCTCTTTTATCACCGCAAAAAGAGTTAATTTATGGGCGGATTTAAGGACGTATTGAATTACAGCCCTATATAAAAGTGTATTTAAAACAAATCACTACATGTTTATTTGGTGCGGGCGGTGGGAGTCGAACCCACACGGGCATACGCCCAACAGATTTTAAGTCTGGTATGTCTACCATTCCATCACGCCCGCAAAGGCTCGTTCGGTCTCCGTCTGACCTGTAGTTTCTCATATCGCTAGAAAGCGCTAGAAACAATGCACTTCCCGATGAAAAAGAACAGAGATTTGCCTCAGATGTAGCCGACGAAGCCGTACGATATGGTCTTGGACGCCTAAACAGTAATTTCGGAAGGGATCTAGATTTCCTCTCCCTCCGGTTCAACCAACAGTCTGCGCTCTGACAACCATGGGTTCAACGCATGGGCTGCGCGCAAAACGATCTGCGCTTCCTTATCGCGACCCATTCCAATCAATGTCAGCGCCTTACCGGACAAGGCCGCAACATGGGTTGGCATCAATGCTAGCGCCGCATCCAAATCGTATAGGGCCGCGGCGTAGTCTTGCCTTAAGAAGCTCGCAAAGGCCCGCTGGTTATAGCCTTCCGCATAGTCCGGGCAATATTCGACGAGCTGGTCCAAAACATCCCTCGCCCCGAGGAAATCATAGCCCTCGCGCTTGCGCATCCCCTCATCCAGTAATGTTTGAGCCTGCGCATCAGGCGCATCCGTCCAAAGATACCAAAGCTCTTGCGACAATTCCCTTGATCCATCCTGCGTGGGAAGCGCTTGTAATTGGTTGAAGATTTCAGCCTGCCGTGCGGAATGATCCGTCACAGCGGGGCATGTTTCGGCAAAGGCAGGGCCCGCCACAAGTGTGAGTGCTAAAAACCATTTCATGTTCTCTAACCTGTCGCACAAATCGAATCCGTCAAGTCCCAATCACGCGCTTGACGTTACTTGAAGCTTCACGCATTTTCGCGCTTATGCTGCCGATCCGTGATCACAACCCATCCCAATCCACGCCATATGTCACCTATTTGCTGATTGCATTGAATGTGGCAGTTTACTTCTATGGGTTGGTCGCATTGGGGTCGGATAGTGCATTGAACCGCTTCTACTTTGACTATGCAATGATCCCTGCCCGTATTTCAGCCGGTGAAAACTATCCCTCACTTGTCACATCCCTTTTCATGCATGCAGGCCTTATGCACTTGGCGGGCAACATGCTGTTTTTGTGGATTTTTGGTGACAATATGGAAGATGAAATGGGGCCTTTGCCCTTTTTGGCGTTCTATTTAGTATCAGGCGTTGGCGCTGATCTCGCGCAGTTCGCATCAGGGCCACAATCACAGGTCGCAACGGTTGGGGCATCGGGGGCGATTGCTGGCGTAATGGGGGGGTATTTACTGATGTTTCCAAAGGCAAAGGTTGATATTTTACTCATCTTGATCGTTTACTTCAAAGTTTTCCCAGTCCCATCATGGATTGTGTTGGGTCTTTGGTTTGTAATTCAACTTTTTGGTAGCATCGGGGCAGACCCAAATGGGGGCGGTGTCGCCTATTGGGCGCACGCAGGTGGCTTTGTTTTCGGTTTGATCCTAACCGTTCCGTTGTGGATCAAACGCGGTGCAGCTGGATATTGGACAGCCACACAGGGCCATCCACCACACCCAGATGCGCTGTACGCGTTCCAAAAATCGTCCGTGCCTGACGTCAAAAGACGTTGATCAAGTGTTCCGGATTACTTTTGCAAAGGTCGAGAAAATCGCTTCGTTGGCACAGATCAGCGCACCATCTTTCAACTCATTGCCCGCAGGATCGATAGGCTCAAGCAAGCCACCAGCCTCTTTCACGATCAGAACCCCAGCAGCGATGTCCCAGATCTTTAGACGGCGCTCCCAGAACCCATCGTAGCGGCCTGCGGCCACATAAGCGAGATCGAGAGAAGCCGCACCAAAACGGCGCACACCTGATGTGGCAGGCAAGACCCGCGCAAGATCCTGCAGTGTCTCGGGCAAATCAGCACGCCCAGCCCACGGCAGGCCTGTTGAAAAGATACAGTCGATCATGCGGTGGCGGCCAGAAACCCGTATACGGGTTTCATTCATCCAAGCGCCCTGCCCTTTTTCAGCATAGAACATTTCGTCTTTGGTTGGGTCATAAACAACTGCGGCGACAATCGTGCCTTTGTGTTCAAGCGCTATGGAAACAGCCCAATGCGGCAGCCCATGCAGAAAGTTTGTTGTGCCATCAAGCGGGTCAACGATCCATCGGCGTGTCGGATCTTCACCCTCAATGCTAGAACCCTCTTCGCCCAAGAAACCATATGTCGGGCGGGCTTCCATCAGGTCTTCGCGGATCGTTTCCTCGGCCTGACGGTCAGCGCGCGTCACAAAGTCACCAGGACCCTTTGTACTCACCTGAAGCTGCTCCACCTCGGTGAAGTCTTTCAGCAATGTTCGCCCCGCTTTACGCGCGGTTTTCATCATCACATTGAGATTGGCACTACCAGACATCAGGGGCTCCGCTTGAGGTAAGTCGGCGCTATAGGCCGCAACGGTTTGCTGAACAAGGGCTGAGCGCGATTTTGTTCGGTTGGCCTTAACATATAATTGATGGTCAGGTGGTGTAATGGCGGCAAATGTTGTGGATTGTTTAGTCATTATCAGTTGCTGATCATTCCGTTTTTCGAACGCGGACTGCTGTCGCTGACAACCAATCGCAATGCGTTCAACGGCTAGAAGAACATTTTAGTCAAACTTTCCGAAGCGCGGAAGAACGCAGACAAACACCTGTCTGAATTAGAGCTTTGGACACGTGTGAGCGATACCTGAACTGCGACCACTATTGCTCCTGACGGTAGGGTGACCGCCCCATTTCTTTCAACATGTTTTTTTCTGAAGACCTCCGCAGGTGTTTTCCGTCCCAAACATTTGCGCGGCGTGTTGTTGAGCTGGTCGCTGATCAAGCGATGCACAGGGCCAAAAACGAGCCAGAACAATGTGCATTCGTCTATGACAAGGACAGTTTTCCGGTCAGGGCCTTGCTCGATGACCGCGCTACCTTTCAGCGGGCAATTCAAAAGCGAAGTATCGCGCCCCACGATCAACCCAAAATTAACCTCGAAACAATTTCTACCGAAGGTTTTGAGGCGTTGTCACGTTGGTGAGACCCCGCGTCCTGACAATGCAGCAAGCGCCGCCTTCGGAATGTTGACTGAAAAATTACGACGTGCGCCGCAAACTCACTTTTGAAGTGACCAGCGATGCCCTTTTCGCGCGATCGGGAGACCTGATTCAAGAATAAATCGGCGAATACCGCAATGCTGGTATCCGGGTTTCCCTCGATGATTTTGGAACCAAGCTTGCATCATTCAAACACCTATCCGAACTAGAGTTTGATGAGCCAAAAATATGATCGTATATTTGACAAACCAATCTAGCAAGAGGATGCTCAGCAAAGCCAACAGCACTGCTTAGTTTCGCTGTAACTTCACCGCCTCTTTGCGCGCTAGTCGAATAAGATGCGCCATAAACGGAAGGTTTGTTTCGCCTGTTCGAGTCGCCGCATAAAGTCGCCGCGTGATTCCCGTTTCCGTTAAAGGCAAGGTCACGTAATCTGAATTATAGCGGACCTGGCGAACCACCCAGTCAGGCAACACAGCAACCCCCCGGTTAGACGCGACCAAAAGCAAAATAACAGCCGTCAATTCGACTTGGCGGATTGTTTTTGGTTCAACTTTATTAGGTGTTAATAACTGACTAAAAACATCGAGCCGTTCACGATCCACAGGGTACGTAATCAGCGTCTCACCCTCAAAATCTTTTGCCTCAATAAATGCTTTCTGCGCCAGTGGATGGCTCGAGGCTGCAACAAAGACCGGTTCGTAATCAAACAATGGCGTGAAATCAGTACCGGGCAAATCCTCGGGGTCAGAAGATATCACCAAATCGACCTCTTCCTTTCGCAACGCAGGTAATGCGTCAAAGGCGAGACCCGGTCGGATATCGACATCGACATCAGGCCATGCTTTGCGAAATTCTTCAAGGACAGGCAAAAGCCATTCAAAACAAGCGTGACACTCAATCGCGATATGTAATCTTCCCGACTTTCCCGCAACCAATCCCTCAAATTCCGCTTCCAACGCAGCAACTTGAGGCAAAATAGTCTCGGCTGCAGCAAGCAATCGCATTCCAGACGATGACAGCTTCAGCGGTTTTGAGCGTCTCACGAAAAGCTCAACACCAGCCTGATCTTCGATGCCCTTAATTTGGTGCGACAGCGCAGACTGCGTTATGTTGAGTTGGTCCGCGGCACGCGCAAGACCACCTGAATCATGAATTGCCTTGATCGTGCGAAGGTGCCGAAACTCAATATGCATTATGAATGGTGCTCATCATCTTTGTGAAGGTTATGAATTTGATTCATATAACTTGAGATGGGATAACAGTGCAAGCCTTAGAGGATATCCACCATGTCATTGCCCAGCGTTTCATTTGAATTTTTTCCACCAAAATCTCTTACCGGATCATTCCGCCTTTGGGATTGTGTCAACACCCTCGCACCGCTTAATCCAAGTTTCGTTTCCGTCACCTATGGTGCAGGCGGCACGACACGTCAGCTTACCCACGAAGCAGTGACAACAATCCACAAAACTAGCGGACTAAATGTTGCTGCCCACCTGACTTGCGTTGACGCGACAAAGGCAGAAACGCTCGAAATCGCGAATGCTTATGCTGACAGCGGCGTAACGGACATCGTGGCCTTACGCGGGGATGCCCCCAAAAGGTCGGCCACGTTCATCGCTCATCCAGACGGTTACGCATCATCCATCGATCTAATTGCGGGACTTGCGGACAATAATAAATTCAACATTCGCGTGGGTGCCTACCCCGAGAAACACCCAGAAGCGACGGATCAAGCCGCCGACATTGCTTTTCTGAAGCGCAAGATCGATGCTGGCGCCACATCCGCAATTACCCAGTTCTTTTTCGAAGCTGATACATTTTTCCGCTTCCGGGATGCATGTGTCAAAGCAGGCATAGACGCACCAATCATTCCAGGTATCTTACCTGTCGAAAACTGGGCTGGTGCTGAAAAATTTGCTAATCGATGCGGGACCTCGATCCCACAAATCGTTCGCGACGCTTTCACCAATGCAACAAGGGATGGCACGACAGATATTCTAGCAACTGCCTTGGCCACTGAATTATGTGATGATTTGCTTATTGGCGGCGTTGATCACTTGCACTTTTACACGCTGAACCAGCCAGAATTGACACGCAACATTTGCCATGCACTCGGCGTGACCCCAAAGGTGCAATTGCAAAAGGTCGCCTGACACGCCACTTTAGTGGGGACATATCAGGGGTCCCAATGTTTACTGCAAAAACACATGACGATCTACCAACGATGTCAGAGACACTTTTGATGTCGGGCTTGGAATTCATGCAAGGCGTGATCGCAGGGACAGTGGCACGGCCGCCGATTTCGGCGCTTTTAAATTACTCGCTTGATCATGTGGAAGACGGCAAGGTCGCGTTTCGTGGAACACCCGATTTCAATCACACAAATCCAATGGGAGCCGTACATGGTGGCTGGTATGGCACGCTGCTTGATAGTTGTATGGCTTGTGCAGTCATGACCAAGGTCCCAAAGGGATCCGTCTATACAACCTTGGAATATAAGGTGAATTTAACCCGTAACATTCCACTTGGCACCGAAATTATTGCAACAGGCCAGACAGATCACGCGGGCCGCACAACAGCCGTGGCCCATGGTGAAATTCGCGGGGCGACTGATGGGAAGCTTTATGCAACCGGATCAACCACCTGTTTGATCATGAAGATTGAGGCGTGACTTGTTCTGCCTGTGTTTGCTGAAAGTCTCGCACGAAGACCTTGCGGTACTTGGCAGGGTCAACGGTAACATGCAGGCGCTCTGAAGCGTCCATGCCCACAAGCCGCCGCCTGCGCCGCCAAAAAACTTTACCCCATCCCCGCCAAGACCCGCAAGAAGGTGCATTCACATCTGTTTCAAATCGCGCGGCCCAGTCATCTGGCAAAGAAAGTTTGCACATTTCAAGCCGCTCAAGCATCCAGACAAGCGAGATATTTGCCAAAGGCCGCGCCGCAGGGAATTCGCCTAATTGGCCACCAACATCGCTGTGCGACCCACGAAACCAAACTTGTTCCATGGTGCCGGTCCATCCAATCGGCGAAGACCAAAGCACCGGCGCATAGGCTTCACGGGTTTCATCCAAAGCAAGTGCCTGAAATCCGTTGCGCACATGCGGTCCAAGCGTGTGATTGTGAAACGCCTGTGCCGGATTTCTCCAACGCCAAATGATCGGCACACGTAAGCCCAGCGCCTTGACTGTGTCCCAAACGGCAATTGCCTCAACCGGAGAATCCCCGCGTCTATGGCAATGCTCTGCCCGAAAATTTTTCGCAAATTTGCTGCGTCCGCCTGTGCGGTAATGTCGGTAAGCAGTGCGAATGGTCCGTACAGTCGCACAATCTGCTTTGACCAACCCGACGATATCGATCACTCCGGCCAGCGACCGAACAGCGTAAGCACCGCGAGAATATCCAATCAAAAAAATCTTATCGCCGGGCCGGTAGCGCGAGGCAAGAACACCGTAAGCGCGTTCGATCTGCTTATTGATCCCCTTGCCGGTCATCACACCCCATGTGCCACGCCAATCGCGCCACTGAATGCCGGCCTCATAGTGAACCGTCAGATTAGCCTGACGGCCTGCCTCGTTCAGCAACTTGTAAGTCATGCCCGCATGGGTTTCATGACCACTGACCAAAGACGACTCAGTTCCGTCAAGAATGATTACATGGGTTGCTTCGCCGCGCGCGCGCGGCTGCCCTTCGGCAGTCTGTGCTTCAACCCCGAAAAGCCGAAATACCCAATCACGCAGCTGCACTTTCATTCTTAGCCTTTTGTAACATGGCCCACACACGGTGCGGCGTGAACGGCATAGACGCATCGCGCACGCCCTGATCCCAAAGTGCATCAATCACTGCGTTTGTCACAGCGGCAAGTGCGCCAACTGTTCCCGCCTCCCCGCAGCCTTTCATGCCCATAGGGTTATATTTTGACGGTGTGCCTTGGGTCGCGAATTTAATCATGGGAACATCATCAGCGCGTGGCATTCCATAATCCATAAAACTTGCAGTGAGCAGTTGCCCATAGTCGTCAAACACAACCCGTTCCGTAATCGCCTGCCCGATCCCTTGCGCAACACCGCCGTGTACCTGACCTGCGACCAGCATAGGGTTAATGAGGTTACCGAAGTCATCAACAACGTTGTAATTGACCACCTCAACGACGCCAGTTTCCGGATCGACCTCAACTTCCGCGATATGTGCACCGTTCGGAAAGCTTCGGTTATCAAGCGTGATAGTGGCCGTATGCGTCAGCAAATCATCGCGCCCAGCGTCGCGGGCCATGTCCGCGACATCAAGCATCGTTGGCGTTAGGTTCGACCCCGGAATGCGGAACCGTTCATCATCAAAGCTAATTTCAGCAGCAGGCACCCCTTCAGCGTCGGACAGGAACGCGGTGAACGCTTGCGTGATCACTGCAACCGTTGCGAGCGTTGCCGTGTTTTGCACAGTCACCGACCGCGATCCACCCGTGCCGCCGCCTGTCGGAATCAAGTCGCTATCACCTTGGATTACGCGCACTTGACCCGCTGGAATTCCCGTTTGGTCAGCTAAGAACTGTGAAAAGACCGTCTCATGCCCCTGTCCACCCGACTGGGTGCCAACATAAACCAACGCGCCACCATCCGCAAAATCAACGCGCGACGTCTCTTTTGGTGACCCAAGAATACTCTCAATATAATAGCAAAGTCCGTGGCCACGCAGTTTGCCGTTTGCTGCAGACGTCGCCTTGCGACTGCCAAAGCCTTCAACATCCGCCTCTTCGCTTGCCCGTGTCAGCAGGTTTGCAAACTCACCGACATCGTAGGTCACGCCTGTCACGGTCGTATAGGGAAATTGGTCCGGCGCGATGAAGTTTTTGCGCCGCAACTCCCACGCATCCACGCCTAACCGCCGCGCCGCTTCATCCATAACCCGTTCCAGCACAAAAATTGCTTCTGGCCGACCTGCGCCGCGATAGGCGTCAACGGGTGTTGTGTTCGTGTAGACCCCAATCGTGTGCATATAGGCCGCTTGCACGTCGTAGGTTCCCATCAACACTTTGGAGAACAAATCAGTTTGAATGAACTGCGCATAACCAGAGTTGTAAGCACCCAAATTACACACCGTATCAAGGTGATAGCCGGTGATCTTATAATTTTCATCAAACGCCAATGTGGCCTTCGTCTCCAAATCCCGACCTGCATTATCGGTCAACATCGCCTCTGTCCGCTCAGACATCCACCGCACGGGCTGTTTCAAAACGCGGGCTGCGTGGGCCACAGCGACGGTCTCTGGGTAGCCCATCGCTTTCATGCCAAAACCGCCACCCGTGTCCGGATTAGTGACGCGAATGTCAGCCTTATCCATCCCAAGGTGATGCGCAAGATCGTCCTTGGGCGCCCATACGCCCTGACCGTTCACTGCGACATGAAGCCTATCGCCATCCATCTCGGCGTAGCACCCGCGCGGCTCCATTGACGCCGCGATCACGCGGTTATCCGGCACATCAACGGTGACGACATATTTTGCTTGCGCGATGGCCGCCTTTGTCTCGGCCTCAAGGCCATTTCCATAGGTGAAGACCAGGTTTTCCGCAGCTTCAGAGTGGATGACGGCACCGCCTGTTGCGACATCCATATGCACCGGCAAGTCGTCAAATTCGAGGCCAATCGCCTCTGCAGCGTCTTTCGCCGCGACAACGCTATCAGCGACGATCATCGCAATCGCTTCGCCAACATAACGGACACGGCCCTGCGCAAGGATCGGTCGAACAGGGTCTGCAGCTTTCGTCCCATCAATGTTTTTAATAATCGATGGGGTCATTTTGATTTTCACACCAGCGGCAACCAAATCATCCGCTGTCAGCACCATTGCAACTCCGGGCATCGCGCGCGCGTCATCCACCTCTAACGCCGTAATCTCCGCATGGGCCACATAAGACCGCAGGAAAAACGCATGCAGCGCATGAGCCGGTGCAATGTCATCAACATACCGCCCTTCGCCTGTCAAAAACCGCAGGTCTTCGACCCGTTTCACTGGCTGGCTACGTCCAAATTTTTCCATGTGTCTAATCCTTGATCGCGTTGATTAACGATGACCTAGCGCGGGCCATCTCATAATGCCAGTTTGAAGCGAGAGTTTCGCCTTAGTTTTAAAAGTAATCTGCAAAATCCCTTGATTAGAACAAACTAGCTGGGCCACCCTAAGGCAAGCGTAACGCATCGAAAGCAAACACAATGGACCACGTTAAATTCACGGCCATGAAAGACGGCGACAAAGAAGACTATGATTTTTTAACCGAACACGAGGTCGACCACACAAAAGGCACAGCCAACCGCCTGCTCAAGGCGCTGGTCGAGCTGGACGAAGGCCTTTCCGGCTACCAAATCACCCGCCTTGGCCATTCTCTGCAAGCTGCCACACGGGCCGAACGCGACGGGGCCGACATCGACTGGATCGTCGCCACCCTGCTCCACGACATCGGCGATATTTACGCCCCCTATAATCACGACGAATACGCAGCGACAATTCTACGCCCCTTCGTGCGCGAACAGGTCGCATGGGTCGTTGAAAAACACGGTGATTTCCAACTGATTTACTACGGCGAGCACGTCGGCGCGGACCCTGAAAAACGCCAAGCGTTCGCGGACCAGCCCTACTTTGATGATTGCGCGACGTTCTGTGCGCGTTGGGACCAAAACTCGTTTGACCCAAGTTACGACACCCTGCCCCTGTCACATTTCGCCGACCGCGTCCGCACAGTGTTCGACCGCGCGCCCTATGATCCCAAAGTGATCCGTCCCGGCGCACGCGAACCGCTGACAACTTAGGCTTTACCCCTTTTCGCCCATCGCCCCATTAGATAAGACGTCACCAACAAAAAAGGACCGCAAGATCATGGCGATGGACAAGACATTCGACGCGCAATCAGCCGAAGCCCGCATTTATGCAGCGTGGGAGGCATCAGACGCGTTCAAAGCCGGGGCTAACAAGTCCCGCGATGAAACCTTCACGATCATGATCCCACCGCCTAACGTGACGGGCGTTCTCCATGTTGGTCACGCCTTCAACAACACGTTGCAGGACATCCTTGTCCGCTGGAAACGCATGCAGGGCTACGACACCCTTTGGCAGCC
>JAPKCP010000378.1 GCA_028822885.1 Yoonia sp.
GAGACTAATGCACGCGCCACAGCAACGCGCTGTTTCTGCCCCCCAGAAAGGCTTCCGGGCAAATAGCCCATACGATCACCCAAGCCAACAATACCTAACATATGCTGGGTGGCAGCCAACTGCGCAGTGGCGTTGCTTGATCCATGAACCTGCAAACCCATCTGTACATTCTGGGTCGCAGTCAGGCTTTCATGCAAGTTGTGGGCTTGGAAAATGAAACCCAAACGTTGCCTCAGCAGTACCAATTGGGCGTCAGCAGACCCATTCAGCTCGTGACCAAGCAATTTTACGCTGCCATCCTGCACATCGCGCAGGCATCCCATCAACGTGAGAAGTGTTGTTTTTCCTGATCCTGATGGTCCCATCAAAATCGTCAGGCTACCCCGTATGATGTTCAGGTTTACGTCCCAGATGGCCTGTTTCCGGGCTTCGCCATCGCCAAAGTAATGGTTCAGGCCTGTCACGCTGATTGGATACTCATCAGACATCAAAACAAGTCCGCCGGATCTGCATGTGCCAACCGTCTTGTCGCGATTGCGCCGGAAATTGTGCAGGCGGTCAGCGTGCCTAAGAACACAAGGATCGCACGGCTCGCATCCATCGCGACAGGCAAATTTGTCACCGCACTGAGGCCGGAATATAGGCCAAGCGATACAATGAACCCCGGAATGAAGCCAAATATTGCGAGCACAATTGCCTCTTCAAACACAATGCCTAGGAAAAATGTCTGGCCATATCCCATGGCCTTAAAGGTCGCGTATTCACGGAGGTGATCGGCGACGTCCGTTGATAGCACTTGATAGACGATGACAATCCCAACGATGACGCCAATCAAGACGCCAAACCCAAAGATGATTCCGGTTGGGCGCTCTGTCGACATGAACGCCAAATCGGCGCGTGCTGCTGCTTCAAGCGTCTGCACCTTCACACTCTCGGCTGGGAGGGCCATTTCTATCCGTGCGACAACACGATCAACCGAAATACTGTCATCAACTTTGATCAAAATATGGCTCGGTGCGCCGCTTGCCCGTTGACCAAAAAACCGCAGAAATGTCTGATCTGATACGACCATTGTGCCATCCGCAAGAAAACCACCACCGACTTCAATCGTGCTGACCGCCGTCATGGTTTTGCCGTTCACTTCGAATGGAAACGGTTCCCCGGCCACAAGACCGCTCAGCGCTGTTGCTGGAACGCCGCGTGTCTGGGTATCAAGCAATGCTGTATTTTCGGTATCCAAAGACCCCAGTGATGCGGCGATGCTTGGCGATGTGAACGAAGGCTGAGATGTATCCATTCCAAAGGCCAACAATGAAACGGACGTCCCATCTGCCATGCTAAAGGGCAGCATGCCGACATAAAGCGGCACCGCCGACGCAACGCCGGGAACCCCCAAAGCCTGAAACATACGTGCCCGAGCGATATTACCGCTGTCGGTAAGTGTGTTCCCATCTTCAGATGAGATTATGATGTCAGCATCCAACATCGAATAGGGTGCGATTGTAGACCCGTTTAGGGCGCCCAAAATGCCAAGCTGCATGAACACCAAAAGGTTCGCGAAAGCCACGCCAGCCACCGCAGCCAACAATCGTCCACGGTTGTGGGAAAGCTGGAGCCAGCCAATCGGAAGCCGTCCAAATAGATAGGTCAGCAACCGGCTCATTCGACGCGACCAGCATCAATCCGAACAACAGCTTCGAGGTTGGTAAAGCGCTGGGCTAGTGTCGATGACGCAGCATCAAGCGAGATGATAACGTCAACCACGCGCGCATCAGTATTTGCCGCCGGATCACTTGAGGTAATCGACTGACGCCCGATCTCTAGCCCAATGGCTGAAACCACGCCTGATAGGTCCCCATCAAGCGCCTCCGCAGAAACGATGACAGGATCGCCGATTGCGACGCGACCGATCATGGTTTGATAGACCTCAGCTTCGACTGTCATTTGTGTGGTGTCGCCGAGGTCAATGATCCCGGAATTGCTTGGGCGCTCTCCAACGCGGGCATTTATGTCCAGAACCATCCCAGCCTCTGGGGCACGCACATAGGCGCGTTCTAAATCTTGCTGTGCGCGGGCCAAATCAGTCTGTGCTGCGTCTAGGTTGGCTTGGGCTACTGCAATGTCTGCTTGGACAGTTTCTGATCCAGTTTCATAGCGTGACAATGTTGCGAGATTGCGTTCGACATCACGACCCGCCTCATTTGCATGGGTCACCACCCGATCAAAGTCGGCACGCGTAGCAACCCCACGCTCAAACAGCGATGTTGTTCGGTCAAGATCTGTTTGGGCTGCCGCGGCTGTCGCCTCTGCACGTTCAAGCCCAGCGCGTGCTTCGTCACGACTGGCAGCTATTGCTGCTCGGGTTTGTGATAAGATGGCTTCTCGGACGCCAATGTTGGCTTGGGCTGATGCAACGCTGCTTTGGAGTTGGGGCAGATTGTCGAGCACGGCTAGCACGTCACCCGCGTTGACCCGATCACCTTCACGCACATTGATTTCCGCAATCCGTGCATCGCCTGCGCCAGATGGGGTCGCAACTTGGATAACGTCGCCGCGCGGAATGATCCGTCCCAAGGCCACAACATCGCCTTCACTTAACACGGCGATTTCTTCTTGTGACGTCACTTTCTGAATCGCAACGGCGATTGGTGTTGTGGCACCTGC
>JAPKCP010000084.1 GCA_028822885.1 Yoonia sp.
GGTATCGCTGTGGTTGATGACGCTTCTTGGGCAGCGGTGTTTGCGATTTTACCGGAGCTTCGCGCCGATCTTTCGCGGTACGGGACCACTGCGCAGCGGTGTTTACGTCAGCACGAAGCGCAGATGGTTCGGATGTGATTCAGGTTAATTAGCCTAAATGTGTCGGAAAATAAGGCAAATGGGTCGCCCAATGAGTATTCCATCGGCACAACAGCCTTTCTGTCGGCTACTTTGGGAACAGTGGTTGCAAGATGGCGCATGTGTTCTAAGGTGAACCCTGCGGCATAAAAGATTCTGCCGTACTTTGGGGGAGAGACTTTTTGGCTGGAACTATGGGTGATGGTGCGTTCGTATCTTTTGAACGCGTTCAGAAAAGCTACGACGGGATAAATCTGGTCGTAAAGGACCTTAACCTCTCAATGCCAAAAGGTGAGTTTCTCACGATGCTTGGGCCATCGGGGTCGGGCAAGACAACCTGCCTGATGATGCTCGCTGGTTTTGAAACCGCAACGCACGGTGACATTCTGCTTGATGGGGTGTCGATCAACAATATTCCGCCGCACAAACGCGGCATCGGCATGGTATTTCAGAACTATGCTTTGTTTCCCCATATGACGGTTGCTGAAAACCTGTCGTTCCCACTTGAAGTCCGCAAAATGGGCAAGAGTGACCGGGAAGCGAAAGTGAAACGCGCCTTGGACATGGTCCAAATGGAATCGTTTTCTGGTCGTCGACCTTCACAGCTTTCCGGTGGTCAACAACAGCGTATCGCGCTGGCCCGCGCGTTGGTGTTTGAACCGGAATTGGTGCTGATGGATGAGCCATTGGGCGCACTGGACAAGCAGCTGCGTGAAACACTGCAGTTTGAGATCACAAACCTTGCTCATTCTCTTGGGATTACCACGGTCTACGTGACGCACGACCAAACAGAAGCGCTGACGATGTCAGACCGCGTTGCGGTGTTCGATGACGGGCGTATTCAGCAATTGGCGGCACCAGATCAACTTTATGAAAAGCCTGAAAATAGTTTTGTTGCCCAGTTCATTGGCGAAAACAACACGCTAGAAGGCGTTGTTCAGGAGATTAAAGGTCAGACCTGTATCGTTAAGCTTGATAGTGGTGACATCATTGATGCGATCCCGGTCAACGTGAGCAAGGTAGGCGAGCGCACGAAAGTGTCGATCCGCCCTGAGCGGGTTGAATTTAACCGCGAGCGCCTGCACGCTGATGCTCACACGTTGAAAGCCGAAGTGCTTGAGTTCATCTATATGGGTGACATCTTTAGGACACGGCTACGGGTCGCTGGCAGCGATGATTTTGTTGTCAAAACACGGAACGCACCTGATCAGGCGCGCTTGAAGCCGGGCGAACAGATCGAAATTGGTTGGATGGCAGAAGATTGCCGCGCCTTGGATGCCTGATCTAAACTGTTAAACTAACAAGGGTTTATGGCCGCCTGGACCGCAAACCTGTTTTATAAATCCGGGCAACACTGACGGGAGAAAATAATGAAGCTCACTACAAAACTTATGGCGACATCTGCGGTGGTGCTTGCACCTTTCGCAGCTGGCGCTGACGGTCACATGGCCGACGAAATGACAATCGTTAGCTGGGGTGGCGCGTACTCTGCGTCACAACAGGCTGCGTATCACGACCCATATATGGAAATGACTGGTGTCACGATCATCAACGATGAATCCTCAGCAGAAGCTGTGGCTAAATTGCGTGCGATGAACGAAGCGGGCAACGTGACTTGGGACGTTGTTGACGTTGTTGCATCTGATGCAATTCGTCTTTGCGACGAAGGTCTTGCACTTGAAATTGACGCCGATACTCAGCTTGCTGATGGCGATGATGGTTCCAAAGCATCCGATGACTTCGGCGACCTGCTTGTTTCCGACTGCTTTATCCCGCAGATCGTATACTCTACGACTGTAGGTTACCGCACAGACCTTGTTGGCGACACGCCACCAACAGAGATTTGCGCGCTCTTCGACACTGACACATATCCAGGTATGCGTTCGCTTGAGAAGCGCCCAATCAACAACTTGGAATGGGCATTGCTTTGCGATGGCGTTGCAAAAGATGCGGTCTATGACGTTCTGGAAACAGAAGAAGGCCAAGCACAAGCCTTTGCAAAGCTCGACACAATCAAAGACAGTGTTGTTTGGTGGTCCGCTGGTGCAGACACGCCGCAGTTGCTTGCTGATGGCGAAGTCATCATGGGCTCCACTTACAACGGTCGTTTGTTTGCTTTGATCGAAGAAGAGAAGCAGCCAGTTGCAATGCTTTGGGACGCGCAAGTGTTCGACCTTGACGGTTGGATTATTCCAACAGGCCTGACACCAGAGCGTGAAGCACGTGCTTTGGATTACGTTAAGTTTGCGACCGACACACAGCGTCTTGCCGATCAGGCTCAATACATCTCGTATGGCCCGGCACGTTTGTCTTCTGCACCGCTGGTTGGAAAGCATGCAACGCTCGGTATCGATATGGCGCCGCACATGCCAACTGATCCTGCGAACGCAACAAACACGTTCCTCTATAACTACATTTGGTGGGCCGATTACCGTGATGACCTGGATGCGAAATTCCAGGCTTGGTTGTCACAGTAAGTGATCTTTTGGGGCGCGGCGTTTGTCGCGCCCCTTTTCGTACGGAGTGGGGAACGTAATGCCTAAGGGTTATATCATCGGTCATGTGACAGTGCATGATCCGGAGGCGTACAAAGAATATGTCGCACGTAACACGCCAGTCTTGGCATCCTTTGGTGGAAAGCCACTTATTCGAGGTGGTGAAGCTGTGACCCCTGAGGGTCCGCAATTTACCCGCCATGTTTGTTTCGAATATCCGGATTTTGAGACAGCAAAAGCTGCTTATTACTCCGAAGAATATCAAGAGATCATGAAAATCCGCGTCGCAAATGCTGATAGCATGATCGTCGTCGTAGAAGGGGCCGCATAATATGGCTGAACTAGTCCTCGCCGCTGATGGCCGTCCACTTAAGACGTCCTTGAACCGGGCGTTACGACGCCAGAAAATTCGCGCACTGATGCTCATTGCACCGCTGCTGTTCTTTATCGTTGTGTCCTTTGTGATGCCGATTGCAGATATGCTATTCCGCTCCGTGGAGAACCAGATCGTTGGGGAAACACTGCCGCGCACGGTCGTAGAGCTTAGCGACTGGGATGCAAAGGGCGAAGATGCACCGGGTGCTGCTGTGTTTGAAGCATTGGCCCGTGATTTGGCAGTCGCCGTTGAACAAAAAAGACATACGCGGCTTGGAAGCCGTTTGAATTATGAATTGACTGGGGTGTCATCCCTGTTCCGCAAGACGGGACGCAAGATAGATGATGTCGGTGAGGCAGTCCAAGATGCACTTGAGGCGTTTGCGCCAATTTGGAAAGAACGTGCAACATTTGGTGGGGTGCTTGGCACCGAAGACTGGACCCGCGCGATTACTGCGTGGGACGGGACGGGCAAAGCGCCCGTATTTGAAGCCCGCCCTGCAATGCAGGCGGCTTTGCCAGAAACAACAAGCCTTTATGCGTCATTTGCAGAAATTCTTGGAACTGAAGGGGACAACCCGCTCACTGAAAAGCAGTGGCCGATGGTGTCTCATGTTTTTGCACAAGAAATTCTCGCAGCAGGCACGCCTGATGGGCTAACAGATGCTGAACTTGCTATGTTCGCAGACGTCCAAGCTGTCATGGCAAATGTGACGCTGGACGATCCGCGCGCGATCTTTGTTGCTGTCGATGAAGATTGGGACACTATTCCTGTCTGGCGCACGATCCAAACTTATAGCCCTGCCTACACTGACGGTTATTTCTTGAACTCGATTGATCGGTTGAAAGGTGCGGACGGCGCAGAGCTTCGTCCTGAGAACGAGCAGATTTATATTACCTTGTTTATTCGCACGATGATTATGTCTTTGACGATTACAGTAAGCTGTATTCTGCTTGGCTACCCGATTGCTTGGCTTCTGGCGAACTTGCCTGCACGCAAAGCCAACCTGTTAATGATCCTTGTGTTACTTCCATTCTGGACCTCACTGCTTGTGCGGACCTCTGCTTGGAAAGTGCTGTTGCAACAACAAGGTGTGATCAATGACATTTTGGTTTGGATTGGAATCGTCGCAGATGGCGACAGATTACAGCTGATCAACAACCAAACGGGTACGATCATTGCCATGACGCATATTCTGCTGCCATTCATGATTTTACCGCTTTATTCGGTGATGAAGACCATCCCACCAACCTATTTGCGGGCTGCGAAATCACTCGGAGCGACAAATTGGACGGCCTTCTGGAGGGTTTATTTCCCGCAGTCAGTGCCTGGGATTGGAGCGGGGTCGATCCTCGCGTTCATCCTGTCGATTGGTTACTACATTACGCCAGAGATCGTGGGTGGTACCAAGGGTGTCTTTATCTCCAACCGGATTGCTTACCATATCTCAAGCTCTTTGAATTGGGGCTTGGCGGCTGCACTTGGTGCGATATTGTTAGTGATTGTGATGCTATTCTACTGGGCCTACGACCGGATCGTCGGTATCGATAATGTTAAGCTGGGGGGCTGAGAAATGTCAGGAATTCCAACATATGCGACCCCGGGCCAACGGGTTTGGTATTATTCTTTTCGGGTCATCTGCGGGATAATCTTTTTCTTCCTGATCGCCCCGATTATCGTGATTATCCCGTTGTCATTCAACGCACAGAACTTCTTTACGTTCACGCCTGAGATGCTCTCGTTAGATCCTGCAGGGTATTCGACAAAACACTATGAAGACTTCTTTTCGAGTTCGGATTGGCAGTTGGCCTTGCGGAATTCGCTGCGGATTGCCCCAGTTGCAACGATTTTGTCGGTATCATTAGGGACATTGGCTGCGATTGGCTTGTCTCAGTCGCATGTGCCTTTCCGGCGTGCGATCATGGCGATCCTTATTTCACCGATGATCGTTCCGTTGATCATCTCAGCGACGGGCATGTATTTCTTCTATTCCAACCCTTACATCCCAATTCCGTTCTACGGAAAGCTGGAGCTGCCGTTCACGCTGACTGGTACTTACATTGGTGTTGTGCTGGCTCATGCGGCCTTGGGTATTCCTTTTGTAATCATCACCGTTACAGCGACACTTGTTGGCTTTGACAAGTCTTTGACACGGGCTGCTGCGAACATGGGGGCGGGGCCAGTGACGACCTTCTTCCGGATACAGATGCCGCTCATCTTACCAGGCGTTGTGTCTGGCGGTTTGTTCGCTTTCATCACGTCGTTTGATGAGGTGGTTGTGGTGTTGTTTGTCGGCTCTGCTGGACAGAAAACACTGCCATGGCAGATGTTTACTGGCTTGCGTGAGCAGATCAGTCCAACGATTTTGGCTGTTGCAACAATTCTAATCGGGATTTCGATTATCCTGCTGTTTGTAGTGGAGTTGCTGCGCCGTCGGTCTGAGCGTCTGCGTGGTATGTCACCGACGTAAACCTTTGCTTTGGAAGGCTTTGGGATGGATCAGTCCTTGCCCAAAGCCTTTCAAGTAATCGTCACGGTAAAATTGCCAGCCAGACCCAGACTGTGAGTATGGAAAGTGCTGTGCCGACCAGCATGGAAGACGCTGCGACCCGCCGTGCCCTGCCATACATATTTGCGAAGACATATGTATTGATGCCGGGTGCCATCGCAGCAGTTATGATCGCGGACCGGAAAGCGTCAGTATCAAGTCCGTTGCGACGGCCAAGGCCCCAAACTATTGCTGGGTGCAGGACAAGTGACACGCTGACGACAAACAGGATCGTCTTCATGTCGCCTTCAGGTCTGTAGCGATACAGCACGCCACCCAACCCGAACAAAGCTGCTGGCAACGCCGTCCTTGCCATGAGATCAATAGCGTCTGTTATGATGCTTGGCATGATAATGCCGCTAAAGTTCACGATAAAGCCAAGCGAGATTCCAAGGATAAGTGCATTACTGAACATCGCTTTGAGGACTTTGCCGGGGAGAGCTGAAACAGAACCACCACGATTGCGCGCGATTTCCATCGCTGAGATGCCGATCAAGTAGCAAAATGGGGAGTGAACCGCGATTATGGTGTAGTTTGCCTCAAGCGCTGACACGCCATAAGCGCGTTCAGTGATTGGCAGACCCAAAAGTAATGAGTTTGAAAAGAGACCTATGAAGCCAATGGCAACACTGTCTTCCCAATCTCGCTTGAAGATCAGCTTTGCTCCGAGAAGAGCCACGCCAAAGCCGCAGCCTGCGCCGATGTAAAAGCTGCTGAGTAAGCGCAGATCGAAATTCTGGCCAAGATCAAGGGTCGAGATTGCCCGGAACAAGAGGCATGGAATGGCGAAGTTTTGGACAAACTTCATCAGCCCATCGACCCCATTTTCACTGAAATACTGCCGCCAGACGGCAACGTAACCAAAGGCGATGACCAGAAAGACTGGTAAAATCACGTTGAGAAGAGCGCCCATGGCGATGTCTTTCGATCTGTCAGAGCCTCTGGCGTGGATATTTCAGGTCAGAAAAAGCTGGAAGGCTGCGGTTATGTGAGTGGGAGCGAAAGTGTCAGCCCATCAAAGGCGGGCTGAATGTGGTTAGGCGTTTCAGCCGCGAGCGTGGCGTAATCAAGATCGTTGTGCATGTTCGTCAGGACCGCCTGTTTCGGCTGAAGCGTCTTGATCCAGCCAAGGGTTTTTTCGAGATGTGCATGCGTTGGGTGTGGATCCCGACGTAGTGCATCGATGATCCAGAGGTCTAGGTTTTCGAGTAATGGCCAGCTTGTGGGTGGAATGTCAGCCACATCAGGGACATAGGCCATGTCGCCGATCCGGAAACCATACGTCACCATTGCCCCATGTTCGACCGGGATTGGCGCGAATGGGATTGGACCACCGGGTCCGTCAATTACGAACGGTTTGTCGATGAGGTTCAATTCGCAAATGGGCGGGTAAGATGATCCTTCTGGTCGCACAAAGGCATAGCCGAAGCGTTCCAAGATCGCGTCTGTGGTGTCTTGATCTGCATAAACCTGCAAGCGTTGACGCATGTTAAAGACCACCATCCGCAGGTCGTCAATTCCGTGCAAATGGTCCGCGTGCGCGTGGGTGTAGACAACCGCATCAAGCGATCCGATGCCCGCATCCAGCAGTTGTTGGCGCATGTCTGGCGTTGTGTCGATGAGAACGCGGGTGATCCCATTTGGCCCTTCGCGTGTTACCAGCAAGGAGCATCGCATCCGTCTGTTTTTGGGATTTGTGGGGTCACACGCGCCCCAATTACCGCCCTGCGTATCAGAAAGGCGCGGCACACCACCTGATGACCCACAGCCTAGAATCCGAAATGTGATCCGGTCGCTCATGCGTGCGCCTTTGTGAATAGACGGTCAAAATTGGCGGTTGTGGCTTTGGCAAAGTCATCCAGTGAGATGCCAAAGACCTCGGCCCCTTTTGCTGCCGTATGCGCTGTGTAGGCGGGTTCATTGCGCCGTCCACGGAAGGGCGGCGGTGCGAGGTAGGGGCTATCAGTTTCGACCAAGACGCGATCAAGCGGTGCGCTTGCAAAGATGTCGCGCACTTCTTGGCTTTTGGGGAAGGTCGCAATGCCGGACATCGACAAATAGAACCCAAGGTCGAGGGCTGCTTTGCCAAGTGCGGGGGAGCTGGAGAAGCAATGCATCACGCAAGCGAAAGCGCCAGTCGCGTGTTCTTCTGCCAGAATACGCGCCATATCGTCGTCGGCCCCGCGGGCGTGGATAACCAGCGGCAGGCCAGTTTCCCGAGCTGCTGTAATGTGAACGCGTAGGCTTTCCTTTTGGATATCAGCGGATTCCGACGTGTAGTGGTAGTCTAGGCCTGTCTCGCCGATACCAACCATCTTGGGATGCTGGGCAATTTTGATGAGTTCGTCGACAGTAGCTAATGGTTCCTCTGCTGCAGACATCGGGTGCGTCCCACAGGCGTAGAACACCGGATCATATGCTTCGGCGATCGCCCGCACTGCTGGTTCATTGCGTAAGCGCGTGCAGATCGTCACCATCCGGGTAACGCCAGCATCTAAGGCGCGCTGGATCACTGTCGGCCGTTCTTCATCGAAGTCCGGGAAATCAAGGTGGCAGTGGCTATCGACGAGAATGGGGAGGGTCATGATCTGCCTTTACCGGGCTGCGACCGCCCGTGCTGTCTCTTCTATCTTAAACACGATATCTAGGACCAGCGCGGCGGGGTCAAGGTTGACGGCCCTGCCGTGACGAATACGCGCGGAAAGGTCTTGTTGCAGTTGCGCCCATGCGCGTGCGGCACGGTCGTCGGGGGACAGGCGGGCGAGAAGGCGGGCTTCGCCGGGGGCCCCTTGCGTTGTCGGCGCGCCAAGGAGGCCAGCACGGGCTGCGCGGGCAAGGAAATGGTCGATAAGGTCAAGCGTGAGCCCGTACCTGATCACGTTTTGCGGTCCTGCACAGGAGTTTGCGAGGGATAGCGCCGTAGGTCGGTCCGCATTGGGGAGCTTATCAAAGGTGCGCACGATTTCCGCATAGCGTGGCAGCCCGTCGTGGTTGAGCATCGCAATGGCATCGCCTGCGGACCCACCGGCAAGCACGTTCAACGCCTCTGTTGCACCTGCGGGATGCCCGGCTTGCGCTAATGCTTTGCCTAAATCGTCGGCGTTTAGGGGTGCGCAGCGTAACTCGCGACAGCGCGACCGGATTGTGGGTAGCAAGCGGGACGGTTGGTGGGCGATGAGCAATAGCGTGGTATTCGCGGGCGGTTCTTCGAGTTCTTTGAGCATCGCATTGGCTGCGTTGCGGTTCAATTCATCTGCAGAGTCTACGATGACAACGCGGCGGCCCCCATCGGTGGCAGACATATGAAAGAAGCCTTTGACGCCGCGCACCGTATCAACAGTTATCTCTGACTTCAGCTTTTTGGTTTTTTCATCGTATGGACGGCGCACGAGATAAAGTCGCGGGTGCGCGCCTGACTGCACAAGGCGGGCGTCAGGGTGGTCTGGGTCAACATGCAACGATGTGGGCGGTGATGGTGCGCCGAATAATCCGTCGTCTTGCGGTGGTTCGGATAGTAAAAACGTCGCAATTTTCCACGCAAGTGTGGCTTTGCCCACACCGCGCGGGCCAGTGACAAGCCAACCCGAATGAAGACGGCCTGACGTGTAAGCCTCAAGGAATGACGCTTCGGCTGCGGATTGACCAAACAGGACCGCTGTTTCGCGGGGGTGGGGTGCACCTGCGATCCGATCTGGTTCAGGGATGTCGCCGTTCATGTCACGGGGCTCATGTTCGGGCCGCGTATTGTACGGCGATCTCGGTTGCGATTTCCTCTGGCGAACGGTTCCCGTCGATCAAAACACACCGTTCTGGAAAGGCTTTGGCAAGTGAAAGAAACCCATGCCGTAGCGTTTCCTGAAAGGGTAGGCCAAAATCTTCAAAGCGGTCTTCACCAGAATTGCGGGCAAGGCCACGTTTCAGCGCAACCTCTGGATCCATATCGATGATGAAGGTTAGATCCGGTTCGCGGCCGATCATTAAGGCATGGAGCTGATCGACTTTGCTACGTAGATCACCCCGCGTCGCCCCTTGGTAGACACGCGTGCTATCTGCAAAACGATCAGAAATAACGGTGGTGCCAGCCTTGAGGGCCGGTTCAATCGTCTTTTCCAGATGATCGCGACGCGACGCTGTGAACAGCAGGATTTCGGTTTCAGCAGACCAGCGATCAGGCTCTCCGGTGAGTACAAGATGTCGGATTTCCTCGGCACCCGGCGACCCACCCGGTTCGCGCGTGAGGATCACGTTATGACCGTCAGCTTCGAGCGATGCCTTCAACGTCCGCGACTGGGTGGATTTGCCAGAGCCGTCGATGCCCTCAAAGGTAATGAAACGGCCTTGGGACATCACCTAGGACTCGGCCCCAATGATGTCTGGGCTTAATCCAAACTTATCCCAAAGAACCTCGCCGGCGACGCGAATTCGGGCGTTGAAGCCACCCAATGGTACATCATGTTCGGCAACAAGTGGCACGCGGTGTTCTGGCAATCCTCCTAAGGAAATGACCAGCTCGCCCAGTGCTTGCCCCGCAACGATTGGGGCTTCAATAGGGCCCGTATAGATGACTTTGGCATCTAGACCATCTTGGTTTGCAATAGGCACCAAAAGGGAAATGTTGTCGGCAACGGTCAGTCCGACTGATGGCAACTCACCCATCCAAACGTCAGCTTCTGCGATGCGCATACCGCCTTGGGCCACGTCTTTTTGTGCAAATTGGCGAAAGGCCCAGTTCAGGATTTTTTCGGATTCTTCTGCGCGGGCCTGTCTCGTCTCTAGTCCCGTGATAACAAAAATGATCCGTCGGTCACCTTGCTTGGCTGATCCGACAAGGCCAAAGCCTGCCTCTTGGGTGTGGCCTGTTTTCAAACCATCGGCGCCGATTCCCATACTTAGTACCGGGTTGCGGTTGCGCGAATTGGATGGAACGCGACTATCAAACGCGAACTCACGCTCAGCGAAAAGCGGGTAATATGTCGGATAGTCAGTGATTAGGCGGTCGGCCAACAAGCCCAAGTCCCGCATCGACATGCGATGTCCAGCGACAGGCCAACCGTTTGAGTTTTTAAAGGTAGAATGGGTCATCCCCATTTCGCGTCCACGCTCTGTCATCTGGTGGGCAAATCCAGCCTCTGTCCCATCAAGTGACAGGGCTTCGGCCAACACAGCACTTGCGTCGTTGCCAGACAGAACAATTACACCGCGCAGCAAATCCTCGACACTCACCCTGTCAGTTGTGTCCAGAAACATGGATGAACCTGTGTAGGCCGAGGCATGTGTGGAAACGGGCAGCTTTTCGTCGATAGCTAATATGCCGTCTGCCACAGCCTCAAACGCCATGTAGATTGTCATGAGTTTGGACATTGACGCAGGTGGCAGTGGCTCATCCGCGTTCTTGGCGAGCAAGACAGTCCCGGTGGTCTGGTCCAAAACGTAAGCCGCAGTCGCACGGGTATCGAAAGTCTGGGCATTAACCCCCATCCCCCATGTGAAACAGACAAGGGCGGCAAAGCCGGTACGCAGGAACGGAATAGGCATCGGTGGTAGCTCCGATTTAAAGTGAATTTAGTTAGTTACGAAATAGGCGTCAGCAAAACCGAGCGCTTGAACTTTTTGCAAGATCGCAGCACGATCAGCGGATGTTGGGGCAGGGCCCACGATCACACGCCAAAACGGTTTGCCTTGACTGGTTTGCGCCAGCACTGTGGCTGACATGCCATCGCGACGCAGTGACGTGGCAGTATTGTTGGCATTGGACTCAACGCTGAAAATACCAATCTGGGTGAATGGTTTTGTCAAAGCGGATGCTGGACTTGGCGCAAGCGTTGGTGC